>JBGQJX010000072.1:0-12694 GCA_041499255.1 Ktedonobacteraceae bacterium
CGGTGTAACCCATGCGGCGATGTTCAAGCGATTAGCGGTAACCCACTGCATTACCCAGCGCGAATGCAACAGCAGGGGAATATCGTTCAGATAGTAGAGGTGTTTGTTGTTGTCTGTAACCTGCACACGAAGGGAGGTATGATCCTCGAAGGTGAGCTTACGAAAATACTGGGGAATGAATGGAGGCAGTATGTTGACTGACTGTAGATTGTTGGAGGCGTTAATTGTCTGCACCTGCACCTGGCTCATGCCTTTGATGCTCATGCTCACTTCTAACGCTATCGGACTGCTACTGCTATATTCGATAATGAACAGGGGATATTGGCTGGCGACGTAATAAGGATAATAGGCGCTGAAGATCGCTGCTGGTACGCGAACACATATATGTACAGGCGGTTGATCACCACAGTGTTCCTGGTTTGCAAAACTGCTCTGTTGATAGCGAGAATAAGATTGTAGCCCACCCACAACATAACCTCCGGAGAGCGTAAAGAGCACCAATAGTGTGAGGAGCAGAATTATGAGTCGTGTGCGCATGTGTCCGTTCATCCGCCCCTTGTTGTAACAAAAAGGCATTCATGATAAATTTTGTAAGCTGAGTGGTTGCAATTATAACATCTAAGAATAGAGCTATTCAAATTGTATCATTTTGTAATATGGCTTCCTGGCACTTTTGCCCACGCTCAACTCTCTTGTAGAGGAATGTTGCACCAGATAACACTATAACATAGTACCGTTTCAGGAGGGTTTTGACCTTACTTTTTGGCTAGATGGAATACTGTTTAGCTCTTAAGAATGTGGCTTGTTCAAGCGGAAAAAGAAGGTGTTATAATAAAAGCGTTCAGTATTTTCGCGTGTTGAAGATGTGAAGTAACAAGAAACTATTTCAAATAGGAGGGGTCCTATGTTCTGTACGAATTGTGGTAAGCAAGCACAGGATGGGGCACACTTTTGTGATACCTGTGGCGTGCCGCTACAAGCGCCTGGTGCTATCTCGTACCAACAACCTATGTCTACGACGACTACGACGAAACCAAAAGCCGACCGTCGTTCTACAAAACCCCAGGATCCTTACCAGCCACAAATTCAGCAGATCAAGCTTCAACTGAAACAACTGAAATTGTATTTAAAGCAAATTAACACTGGGATGAGCAATACGCGCTCGCAGTACTACGAGACTGCTGCATTTGTTCCGAGGGGACTGCTAAGGCACCTTGATAAAGGGTGGGAGGATATGAGACTTTTGGGACCACAACAGCAGAAACAGCAACTCCAACAGCAAATTATACAGCTTGAGCAGCAGTTGCTCGGCTTACAGCAACAACAGATGCAGTGGAAGGCCCAACAAGAATAAAGAGAAATGGGGAGGGGAAAGCAGTAATGATAACTTTTGAAAGTTTTCAAAGCGATGGTTTAATAGCCTGCCAGGCCGAGGAGAATGCCCTGTAAAAGATCATGGCCCGAGGTCGCGCCCATTGTCATTACTGACTGGGCTGCTATTGCAAGTTCTGTCTCAGAATCTCTGGTTAGAGTGTTCAGCAGCTTCAGAACGGGCTGTGCTACATTCCCTTTAGCTGCATAGCCTAACCAGCACTGGCTGAGGAGGTGTGTCTGTTGGCTGGCAATGGTAATGATCTGTTGGTAAGCTTCGAGAAGGCACGGTAGAGGCCCGTAGAGTAGCCAGTTGATGGCCATCCAACCTGCCAGGATATCATCGCCTGATGGTGTTAAACCGATTCCACGCCCACACAGAGAGCGTGCCACAGGGAGTATATCGATCTTGCAGTCGTTCTCAAGGGTAACAGAAGGGGGAATGTACCCTTGTATGGCATCTGTTGAGAAGGAAGAGAGATCCATTGACTGCCCCAGAAAATGCCTCGTTGATGGAACATTGGTCGATAGGTATCTTGCGAGCCATGCCCTATTTTTCACTATAATGTGCCTGTCCAGGCGTTCTGGCCTGTTAATATGGGGATGCCATTGAGTGCAGTGGGAAAGATCAAGCGAACACCTGGCGGCTTCGATATGTAAGCGTCGTGCTCCAAAGAGCGCAGCCATGCCAGGTCGAAGTATGGTGAAGGGGACTGTGCTTGCAGGGTTGGAGAGTTCCAGACCATTGGGCATACGCACCGAATCAATAGCGTTGAGCGAAAGGACAAGGCCACCTGGAAAAAGAATATTGGCGGCAGCATTGAAAACGCTATGGACAACTCCGCGTTGCACTTCTCCTGCTGCCGCTGTCGCCAGGCAGGTACTATAAGAGGTGGCTCTTATTAAAGCAGTACGTTGATCGATCGGCATTTATTCTTCGGGCTTAGGAGGAGTAATCGAGATGCGAATAAGCCTACGTATGAGCCAGAAGATAACAGCATAGATGCCCATGGCAATCAAGGTAGTCCATTCAAAAGCCTGGTTCGTGTGCAGCGAGGGATTCGCTATGAGTCCAGTAAAGGGCAATAGAATGACGTTGGTCAGGGCATAGATAAAGCTGGCGAAAACGTTGTTGGGAGATGCGCCAATCAGCCTGAAGAGAAAGCGTAGCCCCAAAGTCAGCTCCAGGACAATAGCGAACCACTGCAGGAAATCATTGACTTTGCCAAAAACGTATTCGAGAGTTTGGCCAGGGGCTTCTTGCGGTAACTTCTCTCCTTCATTGCCTTGTTCAGGGCGAGCCGAACTTTCAGGGGCGGGAGCTGGCGCCTGCTGAACTGGCCTTGGCTGTAAATCCGGCAGCGGAGGGATGATGTCAGTTGTCTGCGAATTTAATGGATGGTCGTTAGGGTATGGATTATTACGCATACTGGTCGCCTCCAAAACCTGGTGGATTCTTCTAATATCTCTCTCAACGATTATAACATGAATTGCCCCTGTTGCGCTACGTCGAACGCCGGACGAGTAGTATAACACCCTCTGCGCGAGCAAGTTCTATGTATTGACCAGAGCGTAGTAAATGATTGATCTTGTTGTCTGTTGCGACACGATCTTCGGGGAAAACCGCGTTGAGATCCACAATAATATATTGAACCGTGTCGGGAGTATCGGTGTCCTGGCCAGAATCGCTGATAGAAGGAAAAACAGCCAGGCGCTGCCGCTCGCTTACGTGAGGGTTAAGGTTGCTACCTGCGGAGATGGAAGCATTCGGTGGGATTATTGATAGCAGCTGTTGAACATGTTGTTCGCGGCTCCCGGGAGTGTGATCTGCCAGGAAATTCACCAGGATTGGGGCAGTAATCATAAGATTAAGACCCGTCAAAAAGATGATCCATATGCAGGCGATCAACTGCAAGCGGAGTAGCGGAATACTGCTGGCCAGAGGCGCCATACGTTGACTGAAGCGCTGCCATTGGATCGAAAGCATGCTCCCCAGCGAAGAGCGTCGCGCGCTAATGAACGTAGCTAACCGGGCATAGGGAGGGAATTGCTGCATACGGGTGATGAGGCGCCTGGAGGAAGTAAGCCATGATGCTATGACGGTAGATAGGCTTTTATACATATTGGCAAGGATGTTGGTAAAGGCCAGTCCGCCTGTAAGAGTGATAGTGCTGTTCTTTGAAAGAACAGTAACGGTAGGAGGGATCTGGGGTTCCTTGTTCGCGCGCTGTTGGGGAAACAATACCTCTTTTTCGCTATGTTCTCCACGCCAATATTGCCAGTATGTGATGATGCGCCTTGTGCCGTGGATTGCCGCGAGCATGACAAAGGGGATAATTGCGGCATTGTAATGGTAGACCCCGCTATAGAGTAAGGGGTCTGTGCTCAAAAGGTTTTCAGCGAGGCTGGGAATGGCCAGCAAGAGCCACTCGGGAGCTAAAAGACAGAGAAAGCCGGTGCTGCGAAGCAGGCCAGCCAGGTAATAGAAGCGGTCAAAGGTGATAAAGGTGGTGAAGAGCAGCCAGGGATGGAGAATGACATTGCCAATGGCGTCGCTGGGTGAACTGCCTAAGACTTCGTAGCGATACCAGAAGTTGTTATGCTGGGCGCCTGGGTAGAAATGCGGGATAATGATGGCAAAGGCGACGAAGCTCCACAGAAGACTGCCAATAGTCAAGGCAATACCAAGGCGTGGTAATTTGTACTTCCAGATGAGGAAAAGGCCAAGTATGGCCAGCGAGAAGGGAATATCTTCTTTACACGAGGCTGCCAGGATACAGGCCAGTATAAACCACCCGTAGCGTTTGTAGGTCAGTGCCAGTACAGCATACAGCAATAAGGGAGTGGCGAGGCTGATGGGGTGAAAGTCGAAGATATTGAGGCCAAGCAGCGCGGGCGACAAGAGGTATGCTACGGCCATCGCCGCGGCAATTAAGGGCCACTCTGGAATGTACTTGCGCGTCAGTAGAAAGACAGGCAAGGCTCCCGAGGCGAGTGCCAGGGTCTGGAAGACCAGCAGAATGTGCGGGTCTGCACCGAAGGCGTAGAGTAAGGATAGTGGTAGAAGAATTGGTTCAAAATGGAGAGCAAGACGTGTTGGCGGCCCATACCAGTCAACTGCCTGGTTTGTGAATTGAAACCAACGTCCGTGAATGGTGTTCCAGAGGACCTGGTCCATATTACCAAGGTCGAAGGCTGTGGCCTTAAAGACATCATAGCGCAGCATTGCCTGATAGCTCATTTCGAGGGCGTATACTACTGTGGCTAATAGCAAGAGCCACCAGGCGATCAGTTGCTGCCTGCGTGTATGAAATAGTTTGATCATCAATCTATAGCTTTGCCTCTTAATATTGGTAGCTATTCGGCCAGGTATTCTTTTTTCTCGCCGCTTACGCGGCGAGGGAAGAGAAGAAAGGCGGGGACACCCCGCACCCCGGCAGGGAGCGCCCTGCACCCCAGTAGAACGCCATATACCCTGGCAGGGAGCGCCCTTATACTACGAGGATTGATTGATAGATGCCTATGCCTACCAGGATCAGGAAGGCCCATACAATGACGAATTCGGGCCAGGTGCCTGTACGAAAGCGCCAATGCGGGTTGGGCGGGAACCCAAAGCGTTTATGATTTGGCCAGAGCAACGGAACGCCGCCTTCTGTCATCGCATCGGCTGTAATATGCATGATGCAACCAAATAACACGGCAATAAAGATTACATGTGAGGCCGCGATAAATTGGGCCGGTATGATGTACCCTCGTTGAACCAGTAAATAGGCCACCAGTTGTTCCAGACCTATGGCCATCAGCGATCCAATCAGCAAACCCAGCAGGCTGTGAAAAAGCGTGCGATGACCCGCAAGGTGTTGTATCTCTTTGCTAACCCAGCCGAGTTTATGTCCAAGAGTGCTATGCGCATTGTCAATATCAGGCAGCAAGGCGCCAAAACCTACCATAGTATAATATATAGCTTTATTGACAATAAGCCCAATGGTTATCCCTTTTGCGGCTAGTAATGGGTCACCGCTAATGTGTGCTACACTATCCAGAACAACTCCCGCGGTCAGACCAATCAGTAGATGGGATCTGCCTTCCATGTGTTTTTCTCCTCCACAATGGACATTTTCTTATGCTATTTTAAGGATATTTGTTCCAAATAGCAAGTGGCAGGCCAGCGAGATTGTCAGGCCGAAAAAGTTTCTTCGGGTATGCTTACAAAAATGGCATCGTCCTCTATTTTGACGGGATATGTCTGAATATCCTGGCGCGCGGGGCCGCGTACCACCTTGCCGGTACGCACATTGAATTGAGCGCCGTGCCAGGGGCAGGTGAGGGTGTCGCCCTGGAGATCGCCCTCGTTCAGCGGGCCGCTGATATGGGTGCAGTTGTCGGTGAAGGCGCAGACGTCACCATTCACTCTTGCCAGGCAAATGGGTTCGCCATCGACTTCTATAGCCATCAACGCACCTTCTGCTAATTCATCGAGTTCTGCTACTTTAATAAAATCTGTCATAAGACCTGATTTAAATCCCCTTTGCTTGCACAGGGAGAGTAACGCCATTTACACCATCGCCGGCGGATGAGACAAGGAAAATAGCAGCCTCGGCGATAACTTCGCGGCTGACCCACTTCTTGTTCAAATCTTCCTCTGATGGATTCATGGATGCGATGTTGGATTGGGTGACGACCAGGCCAGGGCCAATGGCATTGACGTAAATACCAAAACGTTTGCCCTCTTTGGCAAAGGTGACGGTCAGGGCATCGACGCCAGCTTTGGCACAGTTATAGGCGAGCATCATCGGACTGGAACCCTGCACCGTGCCAGCGCGACTGAAGTTGAGAATTTTGCCGCCACCCTGATTCTTCATAACAGGCCATACGGCGCGGGTGCAGAGGAAGGTGGTACGCAGGTTGTTATTCAGTTCGGCGTCCCAATCAGCTACTGACAGTTCGTCAGAGGGCATATACTTCGTTAAGCCGCCCGCGAGATTGACGAGGATGTTGATTTTGCCATACGCGGCCAGGGTTTGCTGGATGAGAGATTGCGCACCTGCTTCTGTCGTGAGGTCGGCGGCAATGGGAAGAACCTGCGCGCCTTCGGCCTGTAGTTCCTGGGCGCGAGCGTTGACGCGCTCGGCGCTGCGCGAACAGATTGCAATAGATGCTCCCTCGCGAGCAAAGGCCTGGGCAAGGGCAAAACCGACCTGTCCGGCCTGGCTAACACCTGTGATAATGGCTACTTGACCAGTAAGGCGCATATAAACGACCTCTTTCTATCTTGATCGATGTGCGTGAGAGGGAAATAAAGGGGTGCAATTATTCATCTGAATAGCGGAAAAGCCCCCAAGGGCCGATAATGAGGTTTCACAAAATAATCCGGAGAGCGACACATGCACGGAGGGCCGATAAATCGGCGATGGGCGCGATAAATCGGCCCCTACGGATTGATAGATGATTTTGTTAATAGTCATTATGGGGCCTCCTATTCTTCGTCGTTGTCGTCTTGTGGTTTCTCAAGGCCCGCGAGTGCAAGGCTGCGGTGCAGAACGCGCAGGCAGAGAAAGGCGCATTTAGTGCGGGCCGGGCTAATGGGAATGCCGAGCGCGTCCAGAATGTCTTCCTTGCCAAGCTTGGCGACTTCTTCTACAGGCCTGCCCTCGATCATCTCTGAAAGCATTGAGGCGGAGGCCTGGCTGATGGCGCAACCTCGTCCTTTGAAGCGGACCTGGGTTACTTTGTCTCCTTCGACGAGAAGGTCGATGCCGAGCTGGTCTCCACACAGGGGATTGGAATCCTCTGCGTGCGCGCTGGCATTGTCTAGTTTGCCATAGTTGCGCGGATTGCGATAGTGTTCGAGTATATAATCTCGATAATCCATTGACATGGGCTGGCCCCTTTTTAGTGGACGAATTGGTTATGGTATTGGGTTGGGCTATAGGTCAAATATTTGTATGGCTTTGTGCAGTCCTTGCACGAGGATATCAATTTCCTCCTCTGTAGTATAGACGTAGAAGCTGGCGCGCGCGGTTGCAGAGAGGCCCAAACGTTCCATCAGTGGCTGCGCACAGTGGTGTCCGGCGCGAATGGCGACACCTGCCTGCTGGTCGAGTATTGAGGCGAGGTCATGCGGATGGATATCTCCCAATGTAAAGGAGATGACGCCTCCGCGCCTGCTGGCACCTGGTCCATAGATGGTTAAGCCTGGTATTGTCTGCAATTGCTCCATGGCATAGTGGGTAATGTGTTGTTCGTGCTGAAGCACGTTTTCCATGCCGATGGCATGAATATAGTCGACTGCCGCGCCCAGCCCAATGGCTTCAGCGATGGAAGGCGTGCCCGCTTCAAACTTCCAGGGCAGGTCATTCCAGGTAGACTCTCGCAAACCAACCGTGCGAATCATATCACCGCCGCCCATAAAGGGGGGCATTGCTTCCAGCAGAGCACGCTTTCCGTAGAGGACGCCGATACCGGTTGGGCCAAGCATTTTATGGGCGCTGAAACAGAGAAAATCAACGTCGAGGGCCTGGACGTCTACTGGCAAGTGGGGGACGCTTTGGGCAGCGTCGATCAGCACTATCGCACCCACTGCATGGGCCTGCGCGATCATTTCCTTTACTGGATTGATGGTGCCCAGGACGTTGGACATGTGGGTGAAGGCCACCAGTTTGGGTTGTTGCTGCAAAAGTTGATCATAGATATCGAGTTGTAGTGAGCCATCGCCGGTGATAGGGATGAACTCCAATCTTGCCCCGGTGCGTTGGGCGAGCAACTGCCAGGGGACGAGATTGCTGTGGTGCTCCATCTCCGTCAGAATGATGAGGTCGCCAGCGGTGATGTTCGCGTTGCCCCAACTGTAGGCCACCAGGTTGATACCCTCGGTGGTATTGCGCGTAAAGATCACCTGCTTGCTGTGGCGAGCATTGATGAAGCGGGCTACTTTGACGCGCGCCTTCTCCATGGCCGCCGTGGCTTCTTCACTGATTTCGTAGACGCCGCGGTGGACATTGGCGTGGTATGTTTCGTAGTAGGTGCTCATGGCGTCGATGACGGCGCGAGGTTTTTGTGAACTTGCCGCACTATCCAGGTAGACCAGTGGTTTTCCGTGTACCTCTCGCGACAGGATAGGGAAGTCCTTACGAATATCAGCGACACCGCGGTGGAGAGTGCCTGCATCTGTTGCATTATCCGATGTTATCATGATGTCTACCCGGTTTCTTTATATTTGACTTTACACGACGGTATCTCAATGTTGCCATCGTGTAAAGTTAATTCTTAATACTCCGTAAGTTGAATTTCTTCTTCAGGCTTGTTGCTAGCGAGGCTGATGGCGTATTCGTCGACGCCTTCAATCTCCCAGCGTTCCTGGGCATCGACCCAGGTATCGGCCTCGGTCTCGTGGGAACCGCGCATACGACGCACAATACTGCGGCGCAGACGGATGCGCAGGTTCTCCAGGGGGACGCGTTGGAGTACAGGCTCGAAGAAGCCTTGAACGATAATGCGCTCGGCCTCTTCACGATGAATGCCGCGTACCATCAGGTAGAAAAGCTGCTCCTCGTCGATCTGGCCGGTGGTGGCGCCGTGACTGGCGCTGACCTCGTTGGCGCCGATTTCCAGGCTGGGAATAGATTCCGCGCGGCACTCGCTGCTCAGGAGCAAGGTATGATCCGAAAGGAAGGAGGCCGTTTGTTGAGCCTTGGGTCGGACACGAATCATACCCTCGAACTCGACGCGTGACTGGTCTGTCAATACGCCTTTGACGAGCGTCTCGGCATTTGTTGCCAGGGCAGCGTGGTCCGAGAGGGTATGCATGCTGAAACGTTGATCGTGATCAGCGAAGAACACACCGACCAGCTCGGCGGCGCTGCCATTGCCACTCATAGTCGCGCCGATGTTGGCGAGTGTTACCTTGCTGCCGAGGTCGGCCATGACCCAGGTAACGCTGGCGTCCTTCGCGTGGATGGCGTTCTTATTGGTGACGTTCCAGACGTTCTGGCCAAGGTCCTGCATGTTGCTGAACTCGACGCGGGCCTCGTTCTGCGCGTAGACCTCAACGACATCGTTCAAGAAGGAGGGGCGCTCATCCTCGAAGGCCGAGTTGTATTCGGCAACGAAGCGGACGCTGCTCTGCTCTTCAGCAATGATAAGGGTGTGCGCAAAGGTGGCAGAGGCAGGCGAGTCAATCCAGATCTGCGAGAGAATTGGCTGCTCGATCTCTACACCTTTGGGGATGTATAGGAAGATGCCACCACTCCAGAAGGCCGCGTGCAGAGCCGTGTACTTGTTGCTCTCAACCGGAACGCACTTTGTCATAAAGTACTGTTGGACCAGTTCAGGGTAGTCGCGGACGGCAATGTCGAGGGAGGTAAGAATGACGCCCTGGCGCCGCAATGCTTCGTCGAGTTCGGTATGTACGATAGAGGCATTGCGCTGCACAATATGGCCGGAGCGTTCATTGACCAGGGCCTCTTCCTCATGCAGTGACTGCTGAATTACCGCTGGGAGTGCGCCATTGATATCGGCAGGGATAAAAGGGTTGACCTCCTGAAAATGAAAGTTCGCGACGGCCCGGAATGTGCCGAGGTCGCCACGACGTCCCAGGGGAGCCGGGAGGCCCTCATAGAGATCCCAGGCCTGGAGACGCTTTTGCAGCATCCACTCAGGCTCACCCTTGTGATGCGATAGCGCTGCTACCGCGTCGCGGGTCAGTCCAGTAGCCAACGAGTTAGCCATTGACGCTCACCCCATTCTCTTCTTCAACGGGTTTGAGCCATTCGTAGCCCTTCTCTTCCAGTTCGTATGCTAGCTCTTTGCCACCTGACTTGACGATACGGCCGTTGAACATCACGTGGATAAAGTCGGGGGTGATGTAGTTGAGTATACGCTGGTAGTGAGTGATGAGCAGGATACCCAGATTTGGGCCGGTCAGGGCGTTGACGCTCTCTGAGACAATCTTGAGGGCATCGATATCGAGGCCGGAGTCGGTCTCGTCCATGAGCGCAATTTCTGGCTGAAGCAGGGCCATCTGTAATATCTCGGCGCGTTTCTTTTCGCCGCCGGAGAAGCCATCGTTGATGGAGCGATTGATAAAGCTGTTATCTACTTTGAGCAGGCGCATCTTCTCCTGGAGCAAGGTGCGAAACTCCCTAGGAGGAATGCTATTGCGCTTGCCCATCTTACCGGTGGGTTTCTCACCCTCTTCGAGAGGTTTGTTGCCTTCGCGAACGGCCTCGAGGGAACGGCGCAAGAAGTTTGCCACGCTTACGCCAGGGATAGACATAGGGTACTGGAAGGCGAGGAAGAGGCGCATGCGCGCGCGGCGATCGGGAGTATACTCAAGGATGTTCTCGCCCTTAAACCAGATTTCACCTTCGGTTACTTCATATTTGGGGTTGCCCATAATCACATTGGCGAGGGTACTTTTACCGGAACCATTTGGTCCCATAAGCGCGTGAATTTCACCCTGTTTCACCACCAGGTCAACACCACGTAAGATTGCTTTGCCTTCAATACTGGCATGAAGGTTCTTTATAATTAGTTCTGATCCCATTAACGAAACACGACCTCCTTAAGATAGGGGGCGAACCTCACCAGGCTCGCTTATTTTAGATGGTAGGGCGAACCCAAGGTTCGGCGCTACATGAATATCAGAGAGGGCAATGAAGCGATTGGCTGCCACAGCCGTCTGCTCTGGTTCAGTTGATTCCCTGGCCAGGTCGGCCAGAGTCATACTATCGAGCGTGCGAGCGACAACGTCGCGCAATTTTGCCCAGAGAGACCTGGTTTTGCACGAGTCGAGAAAGCCACAGATTTGTGTCATCTCGCCCTCGGTGGCGCAGATCATCGGCGCAATGGGTCCTTCCAGGACACGTACAATTTCACCCATGGAAATTTGCTCGGGGCTACGGCTGAGACGGTAGCCGCCGTGCGCTCCGCGAGTACTGAAAACAAGAGGTGGTTCAGCCTCGCGCAGCATCTTCACCAGTTGTTCCAGATATGCCAGGGGCAGGGATTCCGCATGTGAGATATCGGTGAGGGAGCGAGGATGCTCACCATAATGGCGAGCGAGGTCCACCATGATCCGTACGCCATATTCGCCTTTTGTAGAGATGCCTAAATTCATGACCTTTCCTTCTCCCTTCTTTCTTTGTGTTCGTCGTCTTGCCAAACGAGCGATCTATCTCAGCGGGAATGCATTACTGGCACACCGTTTAATCCGACTAATTCACTAGGATATATTTTAGCACTTTTGGGAGTAGAGCGCAACTGGTGGTTATGCGCGCTAATTTTGGGGAAATAGCGCGCACCATGCGCGCTAATTTTTTGGATATGGTAGAGGTAGAGGCGAGGGAGTGATGGTTTTATGATCAGGATGTGATATGCATTTTTGAGATATAGGAAATGGTGAGGCATAGGGATGTTCCTCCTGTACTTATTATAACTGATGGCACCAAATTTTGGGTTGAGCCACTTTTCAGGCTCATCCCACGAAATGCGCGACAAGGTTGCAGAACCTGGCGCTTCCCGCATCACGAGATCCGCGCGAACGAAGGGGCGGGGTCGTGATTAGAGATGTCACAGCTAACTGCCACGCTCCATCGGTTCCCCGTTTCCAAATCGTTATGTCCTTGAATATGGTGGTAATCACTTGATCTTTAGTTGCTTGAATATGCGTAGTGACAGTGCTCCACACGTAGCCGATGTCGTCTGAAGCTTCTATCTCCTGTACTTCGATGGTCCGTTTCATTTTTCCCGCCATCTGACACACAGCCTGCTGTCTTGTTCTCTTAGAGATCACTTGCATCAGATCAAATTCTCTGACAAAAAAGGGCGTTAGCCCGCCGCAAGCCACGCCATTTCAATGGCAGTGGGGAGGCGTGTGTGGCTTCAGCTCTTGACTACACAGTCAAAACCCACTATCATCTGCGCATGAGAACGTTTGAGTACCGCATGCGCCCAACGAAGGCACAAGAACAAGCCTTGATGACTACCCTGATTGCATCGCGCAAGATGTACAACGCCTGTCTTGAGGAGCTTATCACGCACTATCAAGAAACAGGCAAGTATATGCATCTGTATGAGCAAGATAAGCACCACGGCAAAGAGGCGCATCCTGATTTGCCTGCGGTGGTGGTAGACACGACCCTCAAACGTCTTCATCGCTCCTTTACGAACTTCTTCCAGGGGCGCAAGGCAGGCCACAAGGGTGGCTTTCCTCGCTTCAAGGGGTCTCATGCCTGGAATACCATGCAATTCCGCGATGCGGCGAATGGCCTGGATAACGGACGTTTCAAGGCGCCCAAGCAAATGGGTGGGCGTATCCGTGTGA
>JBGQJX010000073.1:0-12673 GCA_041499255.1 Ktedonobacteraceae bacterium
ATGACTTGCACAATCATCCCCACAAAAGTGTCATCCGAGCACGCCAGGTAGACAACATAGGGCGCAATGATTCGCTCCCCTACACGGGTTGCAAATGCAGGATCACCTGCTCGATATCCGGGGCCGTGTTGGGACTACCGCTGGAATACGGGTTACTCTGATCAGGCCATCCGGTGAAGTTCTTCGTTATGTACTCGTCGTAGTCAGCGCCAGTCCACAGAGGAATGAATGGCTGGTTCTCGACGAAGACTTTCTGGATACCCAGTATAGCCTGCTTCTGCACTGACAGGTCAGAGCTTGAGGCATACTGGTTCAAGAAACCATCAGTTTTGGGATCGTTCCAGGCCACGAAATTGAACTTGCCCTGCCCGATCTGAGCGCTGTTCAGGTATTGATTGTACAGGTAATACGGGGTAGGACCACCAACCATACCACAGAACATCAACTGGTAGTTATACTTCCCATCTGTGCGCAAGGTGTAGTAGTCGGACTCACCAACCGTCACGTTTTTGATTTCTATGCCGACAGCCTTCGCCTGGTCCGCGATCAGTTTTGCCGCCGCGTTCCAGTCGGAATAGGAGTCAACGCTTCTCAACGTGAGGGATAGGCGTTTGCCATTCTTCTGATAGATACCATCAGTGCCTTTCGTAAAGCCGGCATCGGTCAGGTACTTCTGAGCCGTGGCAACATCGGCAGTCGTCAACAGACTTGCATACTGTGGATCCAGCCAGTCTTTCGCCGTCGGCAGCACCAGTCCGGTCATGCTTCCAGGAGGTTCCAGGCCCGCCGTAGCCTGCGCGGCTATCGCGTTACGGTCAATGGCGGTGCTGAGTGCCAGGCGCACCGGGAGGCCAGCCTGACCACCAACGAGCGGATCTTTCTGGTTCGGACAGATAGAGTACAGGTTCACAGCATCCATGAAGAGGCGGTTGTGAGTGGGGTCTTTCGCAACGAAGTCCTGCTGGAGCGTCGGTGAGAAGTAGCCAGCCCAATCGACCTCACCCTTTGGCAAAGCCAGCTGCAAGGTCGCGTTGTCTTTATACTCTGGGAAGCGGACCTCGTCAACTTTCACCTTGTCGGCTTGCCAGTAGTTCGCATACTTGTCATACACCGCCACGTCTGTCTGGTACCGGGTCAACGTGAATGGACCCGTACCCACGGGGTGATCGGTGAGATACTTGGTCGGATCACCAACTGTGGCAAAGACGTGTTTCGGAATGATGTACACGTGCCCGGCAATCGTCACCAGCACAGGAGGATAGGCCTTTTGGAACGTCATTACGACGGTATTGGCGTCAGGTGCAGTCACGTCACTGAGGAAGCTCCAAACACCATTGCTATCCGCTGCCGGGTACTGCTTCATCGTGTTGAACGTAAACACAACATCATCTGCAGTGAACGGCTGACCATCGTTCCATTTCACATTCTGGCGTATAGTGAACGTTACTTGCGTGTTATCACTATTCCACTTATAATCTGTCGCCAGCATGGGCGTGAACGCTCCGCCATTTACATTCACAAAGTACAGCGTCTCATAGACCAGGCCCAGGACGCCTGCATTTGTGTGGGTGTTAAAAGGATTAAAACCGGATTGAGCGAAATCATAGGACTGGGCAGCAACTCTAAGGATGTGCTTGGTAGGGGTCTGCGTGTTCTGCGTGGTGCCGCCACAGGCCACCAGCACCATTGAAAAGAGCACGACCAGGCTCAGCAGTGCGGTGAAAGATTTGACTTTCACCCTTGAGGGTGCAGTAAGATGAGAGTTGGGAGTCATTGACAACCTCCTACCGTTGAATGAACAGGTCTATTCAACGATCCTAAAAATAGTTCATTGATTGCACAACTGCACAGGTAACTTACTTGAACTGATGCACGTTTCTTTTCAGCACCACCCTCCTTTCGGCTATCAAATCAACACGCTTTTGCAGCATGCAATACACTAGCTAACGGGATTTTCAGATTTCTCTATGTAAAATACTGTACCTTGTTCTGGTTCATTTGTCAAGACGTCTAGACAACTAGCACAAAGTTTTCTCACCAACTTTCTTCAATCTCGAACTCAACAGTGCGCGCTCGCTAATCTTCGGCAAACTTGCCCGCGCCCATCATCATAGCGGTCGATGTAAATACGTCCATAGTAGGGGCGATGCCTTGTGCTCGCCCTGGACCATCTCTTATTTGCTGCTCATTTACCCCGTTGTCGGTGGAGCTCGGTTACAAACTTGTAGCGATCACCCCGGTAGAACGATTTGACATGTTCAAATGCTCTACCATTCTGGTCATACGTGACGCGGTGCATGTATAGAAGTGGTGCGCCAGAAGCAACATGTAATAACGCGGCCTCGTATGGTGGCGCAAGTATGGGCTCGAGGCTCTGCGTGGCATATTCCAGCTGGATACCCCAGCGCTCAGTTAATATCATATACAAGGATTGATTTTCCAAATCTTCTCGCTGTAGACCCGGACAGATAGCTGCTATGAGCGTCGTAGTCTCCAATGCCATGGGTTCTTCATCAGCCGTACGCAGCCGCACGATTTCAAAGACCTTCTCTCCTGCGCTCACCCCCAGCGTTTTACTAATCGTAGCATCTGGGAACGTCTCCTTGAAGGAGATGATACGACTGCCCGCTTTCATGCCGCGCTGCGCCATGTCTTCTGTAAAGCTTGTCAGGCTTTGTAATTTCTGTTCGAGCTTGGGGGGAGCTACAAATGTGCCTATGCCCTTGCGACGAACCAGAATGCCTTCATTGACTAACTCTGAAAGAGCTTGCCTGATAGTCATCCGGCTAACTTTATACGTTTCAACTAATTCTCGCTCTGGTGGCAGGGTACTGTTCACAGGATATTCGCCTTCTGCAATCTTTTCGCGCAGTTGACTCATTATTTGATAATACAGTGGAATGGGGCTTTGTTTATCAATACTTTCGGCCTTTTTTAAGTTGTTTAGTACCATCTCTTTTGCGCCTCACTTTACCTGGTTATGAATAGAGATATTCTGATTTGTAATTTTAACTCATCCACAAATAACCTGGATTTCTGCTTTCTCTTATTTTTATTACCATATTTTTATCTAGATGTCTAGACCTTTGTTGTTCAGTATATATTGTACCGTTCTTTCGGGCGTCATTATTCCCTTCGTTTTGGAGCGAACTGACAAGCAAAAGGAAACAATCGATTAATATAGAGGTCTAGACATCTTGACAAAATGCCAGGAAGCAGATTATAGTATTTGCATGTACTGTCTTTAGTATTTTTTGCACAAAAGTAGAGTCTTTATCGCTACGAGGAACCGCGCGTATGCCAGCCAGCAGCAGTGTTGGCACCGCGCTCAGTTGGACAGTCTAGCGCCTTGCTAGAATAGAAAGGAGGGAAAGTCGTTAGAGCGCATACAGGCATAGTTTGTACTCAGGCTACTATCGGCAAAGGTGCTGGTGCATTTAGAGTAAAAGCTCTACTTAAACTCGGCATCACAAAAAGGTAGATGGCTACCTGGCTGATCCTCAGAAAGACGTAATGTTATGAAGGACTATTCCATCTTTATCTCACAACGAGAGGAGAATTTGCAATGAGTACGGTCAACTCGTCGACATCCACCGTTACTACGCCTACCTCCCCTAGTGGTTTTGATCGCGCGCTTGGGGCTGCACAGAGTATTGGGCGATCACTGATGCTTCCAATTGCCGTTCTGCCTGCTGCGGCACTGTTATTGCGCTTTGGCCAGCCGGACCTGTTGAACCTCCCCTGGATGGCTGCTGCTGGAAACGCTCTCTTTTTACCCAACCTGTCGATAATCTTCGCCGTCGGTATCGCCTTTGGGCTTGCCGGTGGGGAAGGTGCAGCTGGGCTCGCCGGTCTCGTTGGAATTTTCGTATTCAATGGAGTCTTTAACACAATTATCCCACAAGTAGCTGGAAAGCCCGACCCGAATATCAGCATGGGCGTTTTCTCCGGTATCATCATGGGCCTGGTCGCAGCCGGCCTCTATCGTCGTTTCCACGACATCCGACTACCCGACTATCTCGCCTTCTTTGGCGGGAAACGCTCTGTTCCTATCATCACAGCCCTCGTCGCGCTCATACTCGGGGCCATCTTCGGCCTAATCTGGCCGACAATCCAGATCGGGATCAATGCGGTTGGCCAGGCGATCGTGGGGCTTGGACCTGTCGGTACCGGTATCTATGGATTATTGAACCGCCTGCTTATTCCGCTTGGCCTGCACCATGTCCTCAACACCTACGTCTGGTTCCAGCTTGGCTCCTATCATGGACCACAGGGGGTCGTAAATGGCGACCTGACCCGCTACTTCGCCGGCGATCCCACGGCTGGAAACTTCATGGCGGGCTTTTTCCCCATCATGATGTTCGGCTTGCCCGCGGCATGCCTGGCTATGGTTCGCCACGCAAAATTCCCCAAGGTTGCGGCAGGCATCCTGATCTCGGCGGCTTTCACCTCGTTCCTGACCGGCGTCACCGAACCCGTCGAGTTCGCCTTTCTCTTCGTCGCCCCTGTCCTGTTTGTTATTCATGCTGTCCTGACGGGTACCGCGCTTGCGGTGTGCACCCTCCTGGGCATCAGGATAGGTTTTGGCTTCTCCGCCGGCCTCATCGACTACTTGCTCAACTTCGGGAAATCGAATACCAGCAATCCCCTCTTGCTCCTCGTCGTTGGGCTTGTCTATGCCGTCCTGTACTACTTTATATTCAGCTTCTTTATCACTCGCTTTGACCTGGGAACCCCGGGCCGCGGTGAAGCCTCGACTGGCCTGAGTACTGACTGGATTCTGCCCGAAAGCCAGCGCGGACCGAAGCCCACCAAAGGTTCCACAGCAACAGAAGCTCCGGCAACAGGCGATCGCGATGACGTACTGGCCCAGGAAGTGCTGGCGGCACTCGGCGGCAAGGCGAATGTGCAGAGCCTTGAGGGCTGCATTACGCGCTTGCGGCTCTTCGTCAACGAACCCGACCAGATTGACGAGGCGCGCCTCAAGAGCCTCGGTGCCTCAGGTGTGATCAAGCGAGGCAAGATCGTCCAGGTCGTGTTGGGTACGCAATCCGACCGTATCGCCAGCCGCATCAATCGTCTTCTTAAAGGCCAGGGTGCGGTCGAAGAGCCAATAGAGTAGCGGGAGGATAGGGGAATAATGGCAAAGATAGAAGTTCTCGCTCCGCTTGACGGCACTGTTGTTGATCTGGAATCTGTCCCTGACGAGGTGTTCGCGCAGAAGATGGCAGGCGATGGTGTTGCTATTGACCCATCGGGGCAGCTTGCTGTGGCCCCTGTGGCAGGCGAGTTGGTCAAACTGTTTCCGGGCGGACACGCCTTTGGGATTTCTGCTGGCGGCGATGTTGAGCTTATCGTGCATATTGGACTCGACACTATCGAGCTAAAAGGCCAGGGCTTCGAGAACATCGCCACCGAAGGCCAGGTTGTTCAGGCTGGAACCCCAATCGTTCGCTATGATCGCATAACCATCGAGCGCCTTGGCAAAGTAATGCTCAGTCCCATCGTTTCAAGTGGCTCCGGGACAATCGTAAGCCGTGCCAGTGGAACAGTGCGGGCAGGACGTGACGTTCTCTTTGTCTTGGAAGTATAATGCGCTTGACTGTGCAAGATGGCAGTCATGACTGCCATCTTGCACAGTCAGGATTTCGTGACAGTTGTTGCTTGAGCAGAGGAACAAACGGTGATTGTCCAGATGCTGGTTGCTTCCCCACCAATCACCGGGATGAGCCAATCTACCACGAGGTGCAAATATGATGGAACGAACGGTTATGCTTGGGAGCAAGTCGGGTTTGCACGCCCGCCCGGCCGCCATCTTTGTTCAGCATGCGAAAGAATTTAAGAGCCAGATCACACTCTCGAAAAATGATAAGACGGTCAACGGGAAATCTATCCTCTCCGTCCTCACCCTTGGTGCTGAGCAAGGTGACCAGGTTGTTCTCAAGGTCAATGGCGACGATGCTGAGGCCGCTATTGACAAACTGACGCCCCTCCTCGAAGGAGATCTGGGATGAAAATTCTGCGCGGAACACCGGCAGCTCCTGGCCTGGCCATAGGCTCTGCCCATACGATTCGCCCTTTCCCTCCGGTCGATATCACAGCGAAAAGGACAACAGAAGCGTCAGTAGAGACGGAGCGGCTTGAACAGGCGATTGGGCAGGCTATTACCCGCCTGGACACACTGCGCGTGGCTGCAAAGGGGCCAACCGCGAACATACTAGAAGCACAGCGGGAGATGCTGGACGACCCTGAGTTAAAACAGGGGGCTGATGACCTGGTAACCTCTGGTTTCACCGCCGAGGCTGCGGTCACACTTGTCGCTGCCGACTACGCCGCACAACTGGCGAGCCTTCCTGATCCATACCTGGCGGCTCGTGCGGAGGATGTGCGTGAGGCAGGCCGCCGTATCGTGGCAGAACTGCGGGGCACATCGCTAGAAGTACACCTGGATTACGCTGGAATTCTCGTCGCGCAAGATCTCGCTCCTGCCGAGACAGTTGGACTTGACCCCGCGTACCTGCAAGCCATCGTCACGGAGACTGGATCGGCCACGGGGCACCTCGCTATCGTAGCGCAGGGACTTGGCATTCCAGCTGTAGTTGGCGTAGCCGGTGTGCTTACCCAGCTCGACGAAGGCACGACACTTATTGTCGATGGAGACCGCGGAACAGTGACCCTCGCTCCAGACGAAGTAAGCCGCGCTGAGGCCAACACACGTATAGTGTCAGCGCAACAAGAACGGCAGGATTTGCAGATTTTTCGTGATCTCCCAGGCACGACCGCGGACGGGGTCAGGGTCGAGGTGTTTGCCAACATTGGCTCGCTTGCCGAAGCGCGCAAAGCGGTTGAGATGGGAGCTGAAGGTGTTGGCCTCTTCCGCACGGAATTGATTGCGGCAGGCGGCATCCCATCAGAGGAGGAGCAGCGCGTAATATACGAGGAGGTAGCTGCTGCCCTGCAGCGGCCTCTCATTGTGCGCACCTTTGACATCGGGGGTGATAAACCGGTCCCGGGACTGGATATACCAGCAGAAGCAAACCCCTTTCTTGGTTGGCGCGGAATCCGCATGGCCCTTGACCGGCCCGAAGCAGTCTTCCTGCCTCAGGTACGCGCCCTCCTGCGTGTTGCCGCCAGCTATGATGTGCGCATCATGCTGCCCATGATAACAGTACCACAAGAGGTGGAGGAAGCGCGCGCGCTGATCGATAAGGCCATGCAAGATCTGCAGCGCAGCGGACAACACGCTCGCCGCGTCCCACTTGGGATAATGGTTGAGACTCCCGCGGCAGCTCTGACGCTCGATCAATTTCGGGGATTGGTCGATTTTGCCTCGATTGGTACCAATGATCTGGTTCAGTACACGTATGCCGTTGACCGCACGAACGCGCAAGTGCGGGAGCGCGCGAAGCCGCTAGGCACGGCAACTCTGCGCCTGGTCGAGCAGATCTGTCAAGCAGGCATTCCCGTTGCCGTGTGTGGGCAACTGGCCGGAGATGCGAACGCCGTCCCACTACTGGTAGGGCTGGGCGTCCGTGAACTCTCTGTTGCCCCCGCGCGCGTCCCCGCGGTTAAACGCATGCTCTCAACCATGACACTGGCCGAGATGCAAGCGCAGGCCCAACAAGCTTTAAACAAGCCATGAACGGATCACCCATACCGTTTCTAAATAGTAGAGCCGATGTTTCATTAAAGAGAGGTATAAAGCCATGAGTGATGATAAACCGGAGGCGAAGGCGCAGCCACCTCAAATACAGGTTTTGGTGGCAGATAAGCTCTACACTCCCGAAGCCATACCCGGACCGGTCGCCGTCGTACTTGAGGGCACTACGATCCGCGACATCTGGCGGGAAACAGATGCTGCCTCTGCCAGAAGCCGCTTATCCGAACTCCTGCCCGGCGTCGCGGTGGAAGTGACTGATCTTGGCTCATGGTACCTGGCTCCTGGTTACATTGACCTTCACACACACGGTTTTTGTGGGCATGATGTCACCACTGGCTCGCAAGAGGACGTGGAGGTTATGGCTCGTAAGCTTCCGCAAACCGGGGTGACCTCCTTCTTTCCTACCATTGCGACGATTGGGCGGGATGAGACGGTACCGCAGTTGCGGCGGGTAGTTGATGCCGCTGAAAACCAGGTACATACTCCCTCAGCCGCTGAAATATTGGGGCTACGCCTGGAAGGTCCCTTTATTTGCCGGGCGATGAAGGGAGCACAATACGAGCCGGGGATTCGTCCACCTGATCCCGCTGAGATGGAGGAACTGGTCGCGGTGGGCCGGGGCTGGGTTCGCATCGTTGATTTCGCGCCAGAAGAAGATGAGGACGCTCGTTTCCTGGCAACGCTTGTCCGGCTCGGTATTATGGCATGTATCGGTCACACGTCTGCGACCTACGAACAGGCTATCAGAGCCATTGATGGGGGAGCTTGCCATTCAACGCATCTCTTCAATGCCATGACAGGGCTTGAGCACCGCTCCCCTGGCGTCGCTGGGGCCTTTTTAATAGACCGCCGCACAACAGTTGAAATCATCGCTGATGGCATTCATTTGCACCCTGCAGTGATCAGGCTGGTCACCGCCGCCCGTGGATTCCAGGATGTCGCATTGATTACGGATGCCATGGCAGCGGCGGGGCTGCCCGAGGGGAACTATGACTTCGTGGGACGCGAAGTTGTTGTGCGTGATGGTGCGGTACGACTGGCCGACGGAACGCTCGCCGGAAGCATTCTGACCCTCGACAACGCGGTGAGAAACATTCTGGCCTTTACCGGACTTGGCTGGTCCGAGGCCATAGGTATGGCAACACACATACCGGCTCGTATTGCTGGAGTTGCGCATCGCAAAGGAAGGATAGCCCCTGGGGCCGATGCTGATCTCATTGCCCTGGACACTCATGGTTTCGTGCAGCATACCTGGGTGCGTGGTATACCTGTTTACCAGGGCGTACACGGCACGGATGAGTAAACCGCTTTGGGTACCGCTGCTAGCTTCAGAAAAGGAACATCCTCATGCAAAAGCCTTCTCTTCCTACTCCACAAACACACATGTTGAATGAGATTCGCGAGCAGCCCGTAGCGCTGCAACGTACTCTGAACAGCACGGAAGATGCTGTCCGCCATATTGCCTCAGAGGCGGAGCAGCGTGGCGTGGATCTGGTGATACTTGCCGCCCGTGGCACATCAGATCATGCTGCCCTGTATGCTCAGTACCTCTTTCAATACCTGAACGGTATCCCCGTTGCGCTCGCTACCCCCTCGCTGTATACGCTCTACAGAACCTCGCTCAGACTCGGGCGAGCCTTGGTGATAGGTATCTCGCAATCTGGCGAATCCACGGATATCATTGAAGTCGTTGCCCGGGCACGCGAAGCGGGTGCTCTAACGGTGGGCATCACCAACCAGGAGGGATCACAACTGGCGCTGACAGCCCAGCATACTCTTCTTTGTCATGCTGGCCCTGAGCGCAGTGTAGCCGCCACTAAGACCTACACCACCACGTGTGCAGCTCTCGCCATGCTGGCCGCGTTCATGCCCGGCGGTGAACCACTTCGCGACGGCATTAAACAGCTTCCAGAACTCGTCACGGCTGCGCTTAAGAGCGAGGAGTTCATCGCACGCGCTGCTGTGCGCTATGTCTATGCTCGTGACTGCGTGGTGCTAGGGCGCGTCTTCCAATACAGTACCGCCCGCGAGACAGCCCTGAAGCTTGAGGAAACCTGCTATGTTGTCGCAACCCCCTTCTCGACCGCCGATTTCCGCCATGGACCTGCCGCGCTGGTCGAGCGCGGCTTGCCTATCATTATCTTCGCGCCTCCAGGTCGCACCAACGACGATTCGTTCGAATTGCTCCAATGGCTTCGCGAGCGAAACGCGGATTGTCTGGTAGTTTCGCAAGATGAGCGCCTGTTAGATCTGGCCTCCACACCCATTCGACTCGAATTGCCCGCTGTGACTCGTGAGATCAACGCTGTGACAGGCGTGCATGATCCAACGAAAGATGCGCAAGCGAGCGTTGCAGAACTACTTGCGCCGGTACCCTATATTATCCCTGGTCAACTATTTGCCCATTATCTAGCTCTCTATAAAGGACTGAACCCTGATCAGCCACGAGGCTTGACGAAAATCACCCGGACACGTTGAGCAGGAGGTAATACAGATGAATACAAACATACCACGCCCCTTGAACAGGCTGGATACCGAAAAGGTGAACCCGGCAACAACCGAAATTGATAGCATGAGTCCCCTGGAAATTGTGCAGCTAATCAACGCCGAAGACGCGAAGGTAGCCCTGGCCGTCAAGCAAGTCTTGCCACAAATTGGGCAAGCAATTGAAGAGATAGCAGCAAGGTTGCGCCGTGGCGGAAGGCTTGTTTATGTCGGGGCGGGTACTTCTGGTCGACTCGGAGCTTTAGATGCCTCTGAATGCCCGCCAACCTTCAATATTTCGCCAGAAACGGTCATAGCCTGCCTGGCAGGTGGTCCTCAAGCGCTAGGCTGGGCGCACGAAGACCTTGAGGACAGCCCGGAAACAGGGCAAGCTGACGTGGCAACTCTCGCCCTTTCCGCTATGGATGCGGTGGTTGGCATTAGCGCCAGTGGACGAACACCCTATGTACACGGCGCTATTCTCTATGCCAGAGAACAAGGCGCCTTGACGATTGGTCTGGCTTGCAACGCGAACACTCCTCTTGAGCAAGTGGTCGAAATCATGATTGCGCCACTTGTTGGGCCTGAGGTGATAACAGGCTCAACACGTCTGAAAGCGGGTACAGCGCAGAAAATGGTGCTGAATATGCTCAGTACGGGCGCGATGATCCTGCTGGGGAAAACCTTCGGGAACCTGATGGTAGATGTGCAGGCGAAGAACTACAAATTGCAGCAACGTGCCCTGTCAATTGTACGTCAGGCTGCCGGCGTGAATGAAGACACTGCCAGAACGCTCCTTGAGGCTTCAGGGGGTGAAGTCAAAACAGCCATTCTCGTAGCCCATGCCAATATTTCACCGGAGCAAGCCAGGGAAATGCTCGCCGCCCATAATCATGTTCTGCGGTCAGCCCTGGCAGTACTGTCATAAAGAAAGCTAAATATATGGACACCTACACAGATGGAATGTCCCTGGAAGAGCAGATTGGTCAGGCGCTGATGGTTGGATTCTTGGGCGACACTCCCTCTCAGGAAATCATTGACCTGGTCCAACACCACCACGTCGGAAATATCATCCTGTTTTCACGCAATGTTCGCTCTGCCCGGCAAATTTTTGAGCTTACCCAAAGTTTGCAGAGGACCGCCCAGCAGGCGGGACACCGCTACCCGCTGCTCATCGCCATCGACCAGGAAAACGGCATCGTGCAGCGGCTAGGGCAGGCAGCGACCATATTTCCAGGCAACATGGCGTTGGGAGCCATTGATTCTGAGGAGATTGCCTACCAGGTAGCCCTGGCGACTGGACAGGAGCTTAAAGCGCTCGGTATCAATATGAACCTGGCCCCGGTGGTTGATGTGAATAATAATCCAGCCAATCCGGTTATCGGCGTGCGCTCGTTTGGCGAAGACCCTCGGCAGGTTGCTCGTCTCGGCGCCGCCATGGCGAAAGGATACCATGCGGCAGGAATCCTCCCCTGCTTAAAGCATTTTCCCGGTCACGGTGATACCGCTGTAGACTCGCACCTGGCTCTGCCCACGCTTCCCTTTGGACTTGAACGACTGGAGGCGCTGGAACTGGTGCCCTTCAACAGTGGTATCAAGGCCGGAGCAGACAGCGTGATGATAGCGCATATCGCCTTCCCCGCGCTGACCCGGTCTGCTGCGCTCCCCGCCACGTTATCACCTGACATTGTAAAGGGATTGCTCCGTGAGAAACTTGGCTTTAACGGCGCTATTCTCTCTGATTGTCTGGAGATGAAGGCCATCTCGGATACATTCGGCACGGAACGTGCCGCTGTAATGGCTTTACTGGCCGGCGTTGACCTGGTGCTGGTATCTCATCACTACACACGACAACTGGGAAGCATCGCGGCCATACAGGAAGCGCTGCGCACACGTGAACTCTCCCCGCAAACGGTTCAACAGGCAGCGGAACATGTGCTGAAACTCAAAGCTAACTATCTCTCCTGGGATGATCTACCTCCCACAGCCCCGGCACAAGGCCTCACTCCTACTATGCACGAAGTAACCTGGCCGGACCATCTACAACTACAGCACCACGCTTATGAGTTATCCACAACCCTGGTGCGAAACGAAGACGCGCTCCTGCCCTTGCGCCTGGAAGCAGGCGATACTATCGTAGTGCTCTCTCCCCAGAGAAACACCACAACAATGGTGGAAGATCGCTATTACTCTGATGATATACTGGTGGATATCATCAAGCAATATCACGCTGTTGTAAGGTTAGTGGCTATTGCCCCTGGTACAGTGGGTAACGCTTTGAAACAGCAATTACAAACAACCAGCGAAGCAGATATTTTTATTGTAGCGACAGTGAACGCTCACCTTGATGAGCAGCAGGCGGAACTGGTGCGTTTCCTCGTATCGTCTGGTCGTCGCGTCATCGGTATAGCGGTACGCAATCCATATGATCTGCTCGCCTTCCCAGAGCTTCATACCTACCTTGCCACCTACGAGTATAGTCGACCAGCCCTGGTCGCTGCCGTACGCGTTCTCTTCGGCGAGAGTCAG
>JBGQJX010000074.1:0-12670 GCA_041499255.1 Ktedonobacteraceae bacterium
GCTCGTATAGCTGAAATGCCATGGCTGCAATATTATGATAGTGATGTGCCGCAAACTGTTGCCCCGTCGAAGCAACTGCTCCACGAAATGTTGAGCAATGCTGCCCACGACTTGCCCGATCGACCGGCTATTATTTTCTTTGGGCAAAAGATGCGCTATAGTGAATTGAACCTGTTGAGCAATCGCTTTGCCCACGCGCTGCGTGAATTGGGGGTGCAGACTGGTGACCGGGTGGCTATCCTGTTGCCTAATGTGCCGCAATGTGTGATAGCCTTTTATGGTACCCTCAAAGCGGGAGCGATTGTTGTGCTGGGAAGCCCACTTTCAAACGAAGATGAGATAGCCTACCAGATTCGAGATTCGGGCGCACAGGTATTGCTTACGCTGTCATCGTATCAAACGATGATAGAACGAATCTGTGCCGCTACAAGTATCAAACAGGTCATTCTTACCGATGTACGTGAATACCTGCCCATACGCCAGCGCGTGATGATTGCCAGCCTGGTTGAGGGGGGAGAGTCGCAGAGCGTTGGGGTTACACGTTCAGGCCAACTGGTGGAAGGAAGCGCGGGGGGCGAGAAGCCAGGGAATACCCCTAGATCCGGCCTCGCAGCGGCGGCGCCATTAGTAGGGCAGAAAAAGTCATATCGCCTGTACTCGTTCCAGCAACTGCTGCGCAGCCAGAGCGCGACGCCTTTGAATAGCGGGACAAGCCCGAATGACCTGGCGTTGTTACAATATACGTCTGGCACGACAGATATGCCCAAGGGAGTGATGCTTACGCATGCAAACCTGATGGCCAATGTTGTGCAGATACGCCACTGGATACAGGATGCCAGGCGAGGGAAAGAGGTTGTGCTGTGCGTTTTGCCGCTTTCGCATTCCTACGGTATCACCAGTTGTATGAATTACGCGATAGCGACTGCCGCCGCGCTGGTGCTTTTGCCGACGGGGCGGACGGAGCAGATACTGAAAGCGATTAGGGAGGAGCGCCCCAGCATTTTTCCTGGCGTGCCCGCGCTGTACCTCGCGATAGCTAACTATCCCAGGGTGCGTTCATTCGGCGTTTCAGCGATCCGGGTCTGTATCAGTGGTTCGGCGCCGCTGCCCGTGGAGGTGCAAGAAGCCTTCGAGAAACTGACGCGAGGGCACCTGGTAGAAGGGTATGGTTTAACGGAAGCCTCGCCAGTGACACATTCGAATCCGCTGAAGGGCGAGAGGCGGGTAGGGAGTATCGGTATTCCAATGCCGGGGACCAATGCGCGCATTGTTGACATTAAGACAGGTGAGACGCTCCCTCCTGGGGAGGTGGGAGAACTGCTTATTCGCGGTCCACAAGTCATGCAGGGATATTGGGGTTTGCCCGCTGAGACGAGTGAAGTTCTGAGGGATGGCTGGCTGCATACGGGTGACCTGGCGCGGATGGACGAAGATGGCTTCTTTACAATTGTTGATCGCAAGAAGGATCTGATTCTCGCGGGGGCGTACAATGTCTATCCACGTGATGTAGAAGAGGTGCTGTACGAGCATCCCAAGGTTTTGGAGGCCGCGGTCGTTGGGACATCATCAAGGGAAAATGGCTCAAATTCGCCATTTATCAAGGCTGTTGTGGTGCTCAAACGCGGTGAAAAGGCAACCTCTGATGAATTGTTAGCGCTCTGTCGCGAGCGACTTGACGCGTATAAAGTGCCGGCCCAGATTGAGTTTCGGGGCGAGCTGCCGAAGAACCTGGTGGGGAAGGTTTTGAGGAGATTACTGGTCGAGGCATGAATTTGAGAAATTGAGGAGAATAGGCCGTGCCTGGCAGAGCTGGGCACGGCCTGTTCTCCTCAATGCGTGTTACATTTGGCGCGTGTACATGTATAGGAAGGCTGCTAATGGCTGGTTTGGCGATTGAATTTGAATGCTGGCTGTGGCGACAGTGAATTTGACGACTTGTGCCAGTTTTTCATCACTACAATCGGCTTTCGTACACCAGTATAATTCAGCAATGCCGTCTCCGGAATCCGCGAAGGTTCTGGAGAAGTACCCTACGTCGTTGCTTGCGCTGTGGTGAAATTGCCTGGTGGAAAGACGTTGCCCGTTCTGATACCATTTTGCTTCGATATAGCCATCTTTCCCGTTTGAGGAGATATTAAACGCGACGTAGACGTCCTGCCCTGTCTTAAATGATGTAGTCAGTTTGGTAGGAGCAAGGTTGTTGTCTATGGCGCTGGAGGTCTGGGGACTTGAAATGATGGCAGCGGCGGCTGGGTCAATCGTTTGCCCAGACGGTGGGCCAGAGGTATTCGTTGAAGTGGTGGCAGTACCAGAAAAAGCGGTAGCGGTAGCCTCCACGGAAGAGACGATGTTGCTGCCGGTATTTTTCAATCCCTGGTAGACCGCGAAGGAGATGCCGGCACAGGCAAGAACGAGCACCAGGGCGATGATGCCGAGGATCAAGCCGAGTCTGCTGCGGCGTTTGGGCGGTGGCTGCGTCCCATAAGCATACATATTACCAGGTTGCGAGGGTGGTATGACATAGCCACCCTGCTGCGGTGGTGTACCATAACTTCCCTGCTGCGTTGGCGATCCGTAGAAGTTCTGTTGAGGTTGAGGGGGAGTCGCATACGGGTTTGGAGGCGGCGTCCCATAGGATGGTGTACCATACGCGGTTGATGGAGTAGGGGGAGTTCCGCCGTATGGTGATGCGGGCACGTTTGGATCATACTGGGGCGGGCCGCCAGCAGGGTTTGTATTATATGGTGCTGGCGTACCGCAGAGCGGGCAAATGGTGACGCCGGGCGTAAGATTTGCTCCGCAGGAAGTACAATTCATTTCACTTGCTCCTACTAAACTTTTTTATTCACATGAGTGTATTGTAATGGATACCAGGGTATCTGGGTTATGCGATCAAGGACGGTTGATATCCATGAGAGCCAGAACTAGTGGCGGCGTTCCATGGAAGCTGGCAGTAGTGACGGTAAAGTTGGCGACATCAGCAAGTTTAGCATCGCTGCAGTCGGATTTAACGCACCAGTATAATTCAACGGCGCCCTTGGTGGCGATATTGTACTCAGCCGAGAGATAGCCAACGAAGTCTGGCTGTACAGCGAGCAATTTGCTGGAGAAAGCAAATGCGCCATCGGCATACCACTTGCCTTCAACAAAGCCATTGGATGATGCGCTTGGTTCTATTTTAAATGTAGCATAGATGGTTTGTTTAGTGACGAAGGAGCTGGTAACTGTCGTTGGGCTAAAGTTGCTGTCAACCCCGCTGGCCATTTTAACGGTGGTGATGATGCTGGCGGCGGCTGGATCAATGGTGTTGCCAGAAGGAGCCCCTCCCGAGGTTGTAGGTGTAACATTCGCGGTTGGCGCGGTCGTTGGCGTGGTATTTGATGACGACGTGGCTGTGACGGCGTCAGCGGTGCTGGTGGCGTTTAAGGATGTGGTTATGGTATTGCCAGTATTTTTCAGTCCCTGGTAGACCGCGAAGGAGATGCCGGCACAGGCAACGATGAGCACCAGTGCGATGATGCCGAGAATCAGACCGAGTCTGCTGCGGCGTTTGGGTGGGGGCTGCGTCCCAAAACCACCTGGTTGCTGGGGCGGCATTCCATAACCACCCTGCTGCTGCTGCGGAGGCGTTCCATAACCACCCTGCTGCGGAGGAGCTCCGTAGATGTTCTGTTGCGGAGGAGGCGCGCCGTACGGATTTGGCGCTGCTGATGGCGTATTATAGGGACTGGGAGGAGGGGGCGGCGTGCTATACCCATAAGATGGTGTGCCGTACCCGGTTGATGGGGGAGGTGGAGTTCCGCCATAGGGTGACGCGGCCACGGTTGGATCAATTTGCGGCGAACTACCAGGGCCAGGCTGTGGTGAGGCCACGGTTGGATCGTATTGTGGTGAACTGGCTGGCCTGGCTACATTATAGGGAGTTGGGGTGCCGCAGAGCGGGCATTGAGCAACACTTTGCGGTAGATTGGCGCCACACGAAGTGCAATTCATGATAAGTCCTCCTGAAGAGTACGCTACACTCGCCCTATCCTTCCAGAAGAAGGTGAGCGGATTATTAATAATGCAGTGCTAGCATACCATGCTTCTGCTTTCCTGCCAAGATGTTTTGAGGCTTTGGGTGAAAAAAGGTTGTGGGCGAGTGAGCATAAGGGTGAGGGGGCCGATAAATCGGCGGTGGGCGCGATAAATCGGCCCCTACGGGCGATACGTGCAGTTGAGGCTTTTTCTGATTGTGTTTAGTGGGTGACGGTAAAAATGACGTGTTGCGCCAGTATTTTGTCGGAGCATGCTGTTGTACTGGCCCAGTAAATATCGACGTAGGCTGGACCTGTCCCGCCATAGATGGCATACGAATAGCCTGCTTTGGCGCTTGTGGTGACGGAGAAGGGAAATTGGGTGACGATTTTGTTATTCAGATACCAGAGGAGGCAGATGGCTCCATTTTTACCGTTGGGGTTGATGTTAAAGGTGACATATATTTTCTGGTTGACCTTGAAGGTGGTTGTCAATTGCAATGGTTGAGCCGTAGCTGTATTAACCTGGCTGGCCATCTGGGAGTTATCAATGTATTGTTGACCAGGAAGTGTGCCGGCGGTGGGGGAGAGCACAGCCGTTGGGGAGAGCGTGGGGCTAGTAGGAGTTGCCGTTATAACGGTTCTTGTTGCCGCCGATGTAGGTGGGTATGCTCCTATTGTAGGGTTGGCAGGCAGATTCAACGCCAGGAAATAGACAAAGATGAGAATCAGCCCCCCGGAAATCACACAGAGAGCGGCCACAATGAAACCGAGATTACTCATGCGAGGCGCCTGGGGTCGTGTCGCGGGCACGGAATTAGAATACATTACTCCAGGCGTGCGGGCAGATTGCCACGAGTGCTCTACCTGTGGAGCAGGAGGAGGCACCGCGAGTGGGAACGGAATTTGATCCTGGTATGAGCCAGTTGACCACGTGGGAGATAAGGGAATTGGTGGAGGTGACCATTGCTGGGCCTGCCCCCACAATGGACCTTGTGCGTTCCCTACCCATGTCTGGTTGCCAGCTTGTTCCTGGGGTTGCTGTACGACAGGGACTGGACCAGAACCCAAGGGTGTGAAGCAGCGAGGGCAACTCTTGCTTGTTAGCGTTGGTGAAAGTGGTAATCCACAGTGCGTGCATTTCATCGCAGGGTCCTATTATGCTTCTTTCTGATTTGGTTTTGTCGGGTCATTACTGTTCACAACGGATAACTGCGTGTAAAGTAAATTGCAGTTGCCTAATTGGCTATGGTGTGGTGGGGTGGGGTTGCCTTGACATGAAAGTCTGATGCATCTACAATGAGATAAGCTGTTGAATAGTTATATGGGGTAAAACATTGTGAAACATGATAGCGAAGTAGATCGAGTGCTGGCGCAACAGATGGCCAGGTTACGAGTCTGCTTGCGACAAGCCTCAGGCGATAGCGATGGGCCGGAAGAAGGTAGTGATGCCTGGTTGTTACTTGAAGCGCTGATTGGCAACAAAGCCCCCGAACTTTGTACAAGTTTTGAACAATCCGGTCGCTGGCTGGCAAAACAGGGGGGAAAGTTAGATGTGCGGCTGCAGGCATTGCAGCGGTATATTGATGCTCTTGCGCTTGAATTCAAAGATCTCTTCAAGCACGCGCCTGTGGCTGACGGGCAGGATAGGGCGCAACTGCTGATAGAAGCAACTACGCGTTTGTTGCAACTGCAGTCCAGGTGTGTACTGGCTCTGACTCGTGGCTACCAGAATGTGATGGATGAGGTTAGCCTTGAGCGGGATGCTTTGACCAAGCAAATCGAGGAGCGTTTCCGGGCATTACAGCGGATTAATGGCGTCAGTAATTCCACCTCGGACCTGGATCAGACGCTCGAAGTAATCACGAAAGTCGTAGCCGAGGAGCTAAAGGCTGATCTCTGTGCGGTTTTTTTCTACGATGAACTGCAACGTATGCTCACATTGCGCGCGACTAACGGTCCCCGTCCACTGGGAGGGATGCATTTTACGCAGCGGATTGGCGAGGGCTACAGTGGATGGGTAGCGGAAAAAGGGCGTCCTTTGCTCACACGTGATGCTCTATCTAACGCGCAGTTTGCTACCGAGGTACGCACGTACAACACAGATTATCATGGATTAATGGCAATCCCCATCATCTTCTTTGGCATTACAGAACGTCTCATCGGTGTTATCAGTGTACAATCTGCTGAGATGCGAGAATTTACCGATGCCGAGAGAAACTTTGTAGAGGTTGTTGCCGGGATTATTGCCATCAATATGGAAAACGGGCGGCTCTATGAGCAGACTGACGAACAGTTGCGGAGAAAAGTCCACGAACTTGCCACTCTGCACCGGGTTTCTTCTATTATTGCCTCGACGTTGAACCTGGACGAAGTTCTGCAGATCATCGCCACGCAGGCTGTACACCTTTCAGGGGCTGAGCGATCCTGTATATTTGAGCTGGACCAGGAGAAACAACGGCTGCATGTTGTGGCGCATTATGGATTGAATAGCGCACTGGTACGAGGACTGGATCTGGAGGTTGGGCATTGTTGTCCCGGGCGAACAGTCCAGACGGGACGACCCAGTATGGCTGTAGACTGTTTCCATAGTGATGAGCATTGTTTTCTTAATGGGGATCCAGGCGTCTCTGCTGACATACATTCCGTATTGTGTGTGCCTCTGCAGGTGAAGCGGAAAGTGCTGGGCTGTATCTGTATCTATAGTAGCCATCGCCATCCGCTTTCGCATGAGCAAATGCAGCTCGTTATTACGTTTGCCAACGAGGCCGCGATTGCTATAGAAAATGCCCGTCTTTATGAGGAGACGCGGCGTGGGCTCGAGTTAAAGTCGGTGTTGCTGCGTGAGTTGCATCACCGAGTTAAGAACAACCTGGCCACGGTGGCGGGTATTCTTTCCTTGCAGCGGAGGCGTACGAAATCTCCTGAAGTGCGTAATACGCTGGCAGAAAGTGTCAACCGCGTACAGGGGCTGGCGGCGACCCACGATCTGCTTGCTCATGAAGATGTGAGCGAGGCGAAGGTTGAAGATGTAGCGCGGAAAATCGTAGGGGTTGCCAATGCCAACCTGCGGCCCCCGGATAAGCAGATCACTTTTGAAGTGGAACCATGTCCAATAGTTATTTCCTCGCGCGCTGTAACGATTCTGGCGCTGGTACTCAATGAGATGGTGTCAAATGCAATCAAACATGGGATGGCTGGTCTGACAAAAGGAACCGTGACGATTCGAGGGAGTGAAGAGGGTGGGATAGTAGTTGTCCAGGTTATTGACACGGGTACGAAGTTAAAGAAGTTGGAACCTGGAGAGGAAGAAAGTAGTGAAGGCCTGGGCCTTTCACTGATCAAAAATCTTATAGGCGATTTGGATGGGAAATTTACGCTGCGCAGCGGTGGTGAGGAAGGTCATACGGTCGCCGAGGTGAGTTTTCCGCTGACACGAAAGCGTAGTCAGAGAGCCAGGTGAGGGAAGAACAGAGGAACCTGACACCTGGAACAATGAGAACAGGATGAGTTTATTGATTAGAATTTAGGCAGGGGCTGTCCACATTTTGAGCAAAAGCGATAATTGGCAATATTTTCGGTGCCGCAGAAACGGCATTGGTTGAGGGGGGAGCCGCAAGATGTGCAAAAACGTGTGTGCGGTTTATTGTACTTGCGGCATTGCGGGCAGGTATAGAGAGGCATAGTCTTCAGGCGGCTGGAATCGATTTGTTCAAGTCCCCCACTCGCTCTCGAGGCATCGGCTGGTAATGAATGAACTGCCCTTTCGAGAGCAACGGCCATATCATCTGCTCGCTGGTAGCGATGCGCTGGATTTTTCATGAGCGCTGTGATGATGACTTGCGAGACGGCGGGGTCCAGCGCGGGGTTGATAGCGTTGGGGTGTGGTGGAGCCTCGTAGATGTGACTGTGGGCGAGAGCAGGGTAGTTGTCACCCATGAAAGGCAGGCGCCCTGTCAAAGATTCAAAGAGCATGACACCCAGCGCATAGATATCAGCTCGGGCATCAACGGGGCCGCCCTGGCACTGTTCGGGCGACATATACTCTGGAGTGCCAACGCCAGCGCCCTGACGGGTTAAATCTTTTGTGCCGGCGAGGACCTTGGCAATGCCAAAGTCGGAAAGGATGGGGCGTCCTGTATGATCCATTAAGACGTTTACTGGCTTAACGTCACGGTGGATGATGCCGCTATCATGGGCGTATGAGAGAGCGCTGGCAAGTTGAGTGAAGATGCGCCGGGCTTCTATTACGTCCATTTTTTGATTGATGGCTTGCAGTTGATCAAGACGTAGTTTGAGCGTGCCGTCGTCGACCAATTGCATCACAATGTAGAGGTGGCCCTGGAATTCATCGGCATCGTGAACCGTCACGATATTGGGATGTGAGAGCCGCGCGACGAGTCGAGCTTCGAGGTTGAAGCGTTCGACAAAATTGCGATCTGCGGCAAACCAGGGCGGAAGAACCTTGACCGCGACTTCCCGGTCAAGGTTCTCCTGGCGCGCTCTATAGACGCGGGCCATGCCTCCCTGGCCGAGTTGAGCCAGGATTTTATAGTTTCCAAGCGTTACGCCGATCAGCTCATCTTGTTGCACGGCATTCTATGGGCGAAGAAGCAAGCATTACACATGCTTTACGCCCTTCCTCCTCATCAGGTGTGGCTGAGCACACCTTGCCTGCTAGCGCTTTGCGAACACTAAGACAGTCTGACCCAGCTGGATTCTGTCGCCCTCCTGAAGAGGATAGGTTTGATATTTATTGACTACCTGACCATTCACTTTGGTGCCATTGGCGCTGCCTTCATCTTTGAGAGCATAGTTTCCGCTACCCAGGCTGAGTATCTTGGCATGAAGACGTGATACCGCAAGGTCTTCGAGGAAGATATCACTTTCGCGGCTACGCCCGATGCTCAGTTCTTCTTTACGAACCTCGTAGATTCGTCCTGGTTCTTTGCCCTCTTCGATGCGAATCGTGCCGAGAGTACCCTGAGGACCGGATGGACGCAGCATGGTTCTATCGTTGTCGTTGTTAGCGAAGAGTGACGCGGCATCCGGCTGCATGCCAGGAGAGCCAAAGCCGGCGGGCGGTGGCCCACCAAAATTCGGCCCCTGAGAAGGTGCTTGCTGCCAGGGAGGCGCGGCATTGAAAGAGGCTGCTGGCGCCGAGGGTGCCTGTTGCCCCCAAGCTGGTTGTTGGGATGGAGCGGGCTGTCCCCATGGCTCATTGGAAGGGGGAGGAGAAGCAGGCTGTCCCGATTGTGACCAGGATTGGCCCGAACCACTACCGCCATAACTAGTTGGCGCCTGCGGTTGAGCAGGTGAACCCCATATATCTCCTCCCTGTTGCTGAGGAGCTGACTGAGCTTGCCCCCAAGAATCCTGAGCCGGTGGGGTTGATTTTTGAGGCATAAAAGTTGCATCTGAAGTGCCCCATGGTGGTTGACTTCCACCCATACCGGTGCCCGCGGATGGAGCATTGGGGGCAGCAGAACCCCAATTGCCGGGCTGTTGCGAGGGAGACTGAGCGGCCCAAGCGCCGGGTTGTTGCTGGGCAGGTTGTTGAGCGGCCCAGGCGCCGGGTTGTTGCTGAGCAGGTTGTTGAGCGGCCCAGGTGCTAGCGGCTGGCTGCTGCGGCTGAGCGGCCCAGGCGCCGGGTTGCTGCTGGGCAGGTTGTTGAGCGGCCCAGGCGCCGGGTTGCTGCTGAGCGGGGGACTGGGCGCCCCAGGCGCCAGGTTGTTGCTGGGCAGGAGATTGGGCACCCCAAGCGCCAGGTTGTTGCTGAGCGGGAGGCTGAGCGGCCCAGGCGCCGGGTTGCTGCTGCTGTGCCCAATTGTCGGCTTGTCCACCTGCACCAGGTTGATTCCAGGCGCCTGCCGCCCCTTGTTGTCCCTGGCGTTGCCAATCTGGCATAGCAGCTTTATTAGCTTGTGCCCCCTTCTTTTTTCCGCTGCCGCGGAAAAGGAAGACAACTGTTACAACGATGACTGCTACTAACACCAGGGCTGCAATAATGATAACAATAGGGTTCTGGAGAATGGTTGTCATGTCGTTCACCCCTCTGATCGTCGGAGCGGTTGTCATGTGGCCGCCCTCAGATATACTCAAGTGATATCTCAAAACTGCGATTTATTGCGACTTAACACCACATCTATCGCAATTCAAAACGCACCTCAACACTGCCAAAGCGTAGAATATCGCCATCTTTGAGCGTACGTTCTTCGTGTGGCGTTAAGGTGACTCCGTTCAAGCGAGTCTTATTCAAGGCATTGAGGTCTTCGACGGTGTATGTGCCCTGCTGATTTCTCAGATAGGCATGACGCCGCCCAACCGTTTTGTCTGCAAGGTTTATCTCTGGGAAGATACCCAAAATGGGGTCCTGTCGACCGACAACCATTAACTCGCCGTTTAATGGTATTTGTTGTCCACTAGAGATAACTACGAGACATGCCTGTTTAGGGGGAACGGTTGGGGGCCTGGAAGGTCCAACTGCTCCTGGTTTTTGTTCGTAGCCAGGTTCTGGGACTCGCTTACCTGGTGGCATCGCCTGGATACGTTCCTGTAATTGATCGAGCGCAGCAATGAACTCCTGTGGTGTGGCAAAGCGTTCTGCCGGTGATTTCGCCATCGCCTTCTGCATAAAGACATCCATTTCTACGGGCAGATCTGGGCGTAGGCGGCAGATGGAAGGCACTTTCTCATTCATTTGTTTGATGACAATGTCTACCGCTGTCTCGCCTTCAAAGGGAGGATTGCCAGCCAGCATCTCAAACAACACAGCTGCGGCAGAATAGAGATCAGAACGGGTGTCCGCTGAACGCCCACTTTCCGCCTGTTCGGGCGAAATGTAGTAGGCAGTGCCCATGAATACGTTAGACTGAGTAAGAGTAACGGTTTCCCTGCTCCGCGCCAACCCAAAATCGACGATTTTGACCACATCTTTTCCATTGATGAGGATGTTCTGTGGCTTAATATCGCGATGCACCACTCCTTGTTTATACGCTGTATCCAATCCCTCGGCAATCTGTCGGGTGTAATTTAATGCTCGTAATGAATCCATGGGGCCTTGTGTTATCATGTGATACTTCAGGTTTTGTCCATCGATGTACTCCATTACAATATAGTACATCTGGTTGTCGTTGCCGTAATCGACGATGCGCACGATGTGAGGATCACTGAGGTTCAGGTGGATATGTGCCTCTCGTTGGAAGCGTGCGAGTAGTTCACCATCATTTGAAAGTTCAATGTGCATGACCTTCAAGGCGTAAATGTGGTTATTTTCTAAATCGCGTGCTACGTAGACGGTTGCAAAGCTACCTCGACCTCTTTCGTCGATTAGTTTATACCGTCCTTTGATGACACGACCAATCATGTCACCGTTCATTTGCCAACTCCTAACTGAAAGGCTAAAGGTTACTCGTCGCGGCTATTATAACATCATTTACTAGTAGATGTCATGTTAGCTTTTGATGTGTGCTCTATTCCCTGGGTAAAGAGGCTACGGGGGCCGGGTGGGTCGCGATAAAGGGGGTCCCTACTATCCCTTCGTGATGTACAAACGGAGCAGCGAGCAAATTGGTCATATAATGGGTAGAGTCTCCTAGTGGAGAGTAATTATGAGGAGGGATTTGCAGATGCAGCCTGTTCGTGGTGTTTTACTGGATATTGATGGTGTGCTACATATCAGTATGCGGCCTATTGCTGGGGCGGCCGAGGTGGTGAAATGGCTGGAGCGACATGGCTATCCGGCCTGTTTTGTGACGAATACTACTACTATGGCACGCGTTACGCTGGCAGAACGTTTAAGGGCCATTGGTTTGCCCGTTGATGAGGAGCATTTGATTACTGCTCCTGTAGCGACAGCAAACTATATTCGACAGCACTATGCGGGGAAGCGGTGCTGGGTGCTTACGAAGGGCGATACAGAGGCAGATTTTGCCGGCATACAACTGGTTCAGTCGAATGCAGATGTGGTGGTTATTGGCGGCGCGGAGGAGCTATTAACCTACGAGGCAATGAATGCTGCTTTTCGTATGTTGATGGACGGAGCCGAGTTGGTAGCTATGCATGCTAATATGTACTGGCGTACAAGTGAGGGGTTGAGGTTAGATAGCGGGCCGTTTGTGCGTGCCCTGGAGGTGGCTTCGGGCAAGAAAGCAGCGGTGCTGGGCAAGCCTGATCGCGCTTTTTTTGAGCAGGCGTTACTTTCAATTGGTGTGGCCGCGCACGAGGCGATTATGGTGGGGGATGATATTGAGAACGATATCGCGGGCGCTCAACGGGCAGGGTTGAGAGGTGTGCTGGTTTGTACGGGTAAGCATCGTGCTGACTCTCCACTTTTGGAACGGGTGCATCCTGATGCTCTTTTGCCGTCAATTGTGGATTTGCCGGGGTGGATGGAGGGGGATGGTGAGTGGAGAAGGGAGAGTTGGCAGGTAGAGGACAGAGGTGACCGTTGGTGGGTAGAGGGCAAGTGTGACCATTAGCAGGTAGAGGGCAAGGAGTACCATTTGTAGGTTGAGGGCAGAGGTGACCATTGGCGGGTAGAGGGCAGGTGTGACCATTTGTAGGTTGAGGGCAAAGCGCAACATTTCCAGGTAGAAGGCAAGGAGCACCATTTGTAGGTTGACCGCGAGGGTCAACCAATAGGCATCAACCTA
>JBGQJX010000075.1:0-12605 GCA_041499255.1 Ktedonobacteraceae bacterium
GCTGAACAGACCAGCGGGTGCAGTTGTATGGCGCTGCCCTCTACCAATATCGCCTCGAAGGCCTGAATACCAAGACGGTGCAATGTTGGCGCGCGGTTTAACAACACTGGATGGTCTTTGATGACCTCTTCTAGTACATCCCAGACCTCAGGCTTTACGCGCTCGACAAAACGTTTCGCGCTTTTGATATTGTGTGCGAAGTTCTGCTCTACTAGCTTGCGCATAACAAACGGTTTGAACAGTTCTAGCGCCATCCTCTTAGGCAGACCACACTGGTGCAGCTTTAATTCTGGGCCAACAACGATCACGGAGCGGCCAGAATAGTCTACGCGTTTACCAAGCAGATTCTGACGGAAGCGTCCCTGCTTACCCTTAAGCATATCTGAGAGGCTCTTCAGCTTATGATTTCCTGAGCCTGCCACAGCACGACCACGGCGTCCGTTATCGATGAGGGCGTCACATGCCTCTTGTAGCATGCGCTTCTCGTTGCGGATGATGATCTCTGGGGCGCTCAACTCTAATAGCCGCTTGAGACGGTTATTGCGGTTAATAACGCGACGGTACAGATCATTCAAGTCTGACGTAGCGAAGCGGCCGCCGTCCAGTTGCACCATTGGGCGCAGGTCTGGCGGTAACACGGGCAAGACCGTCAGGATCATCCATTCAGGAGAAGTGTTTGATTTACGAAATGCCTCCACTACTTTCAGACGCTTGGTGGCCTTCTTACGACGTTGACCGACCGTTGAACCGATTTCACGACGCATATCTAAGGCTAATTTATCCATGTCCAGGCCAGCAATCAATTCGCGTACCGCCTCTGCCCCCATTCCTGCGCGGAACACACTACCAAAGCCGTCTTTCAGCTCGCGGTAACGGCCCTCCTGCAGGAGGTCCATTTTCTTGAGTCCCTCTAGATCACGCCGCAACTGCTCTAAACGCTGTCTATTACTGACACGCTCTAGCTCCAGGTGCGACTGCGCGGAGTCAATCTGCCCCTGGTATTCAAGCTTCGTGCGTTCAGCGTCGCGGTCGCTTTCCAGGCGAGCAGCCTCGATCTCGCTGCGGGCATTCTCAGCGATATCATTGCGACAAACCTCGGCCTTTTGTTCAAGCGATTCGATATACTTCGGTGTGACTACATCACCTTCGGCCACAATGATCTGACCCGTTGGTTCAAAAATGATATCCTCTTCAGTCGGTTGGCCCATTGAAGCGCGCAACAGTGCCAGTGTATCACTCTCTGCCTGCCTTGCCGCCTCCAACTCTTGCTCGCGGCGTGCTTCAGCCTCCACACGGTCTTCCTCGATGCGATTTCTCGCTTTGAGGATATCGCTATCTCTTTTGTCCTTCAACTGGTCGATCAACTCTACAACCTGTTCATCCAGATTCTGTTCCAGTTTGAGAAGTTCCTCGTCCAGGTGCATCTGTTCGCGCTGGCGAGCATCCTCATCAATGTCAGTGATGACATAGAGCGCAAAGTAGAGGATACGCTCCAGGTTGCGCGGCGAGAGGTCAAGCAAGAGGCCGATGCGGCTGGGTGTGCCCTTAAAGTACCAAATGTGACTCACCGGTGAAGCCAGTTCGATATGACCCATGCGCTCACGGCGTACTTTTGAGCGTGCTACCTCTACACCACACTTATCACAGACAATCCCCTTAAAACGGACGCGTTTATATTTACCGCAGTAGCACTCCCAGTCCTTGGTGGGTCCAAAAATTCGCTCACAGAACAGTCCATCTTTTTCTGGCTTGAGCGTTCGATAGTTAATCGTCTCTGGTTTCGTGACCTCACCGTAGCTCCAACCACGAATCTGTTCTGGGCTAGCAAGGCTAATACGGATCGCGTTAAAGTCATTTACTTCGAGCATGCTGCCTCCTGGTGTAAGGACGTAATTGCTCAATCAATTCACAGAGTTGAGTCAATCACGCCTATCCCACCCCTGGGCACCCGTAAGGGTCGCCCTTACATGTCGTATAACATTTAGAAAATGGGCATACGCCCTTTATCAGTACTTACCTAATAACTACATCAGCATAATCGTTCCAAGGCGATCACAATGCAGGACAACCGCGAGGATTGTCCTGCATTTTATTTCAATGGTCTCCCTCAAAACCGGATAGGTTGATACCTAACTCGGGCATGACATCGTTAGATGTATCTTCAACGAACTGGATTTTTTGCTCATCCTCGTTAAGTACCTCTACGTTGATGCCCAGGCTCTGCAACTCCTTGACAAGTACTTTGAAGGATTCTGGTACACCAGGCTCCATAATATTTTCGCCTTTGACAATGGCTTCGTAGGTCTTCACACGGCCAACGACATCATCTGACTTAACTGTCAGGATTTCCTGGAGTATATTGGCAGCGCCGTAGGCTTCGAGTGCCCAGACTTCCATTTCACCGAAACGCTGCCCACCAAACTGAGCCTTACCGCCCAGTGGTTGCTGCGTTATCAGGCTGTATGGGCCAGTTGAACGAGCATGTACTTTGTCTTCAACCAGGTGCGCCAGTTTCAACATGTAGGTATAGCCAACTGTGATTGGGTGGTCAAACGGTTCCCCGGTTCGTCCATCAAAGAGTTGCACTTTACCTGTATCAGGCAGATTGGCGCGGCGCAGAAATTCCTCGATGTCTTCCTCTGTCGCGCCATCGAAAACAGGCGTTGCTATCTTGAAGCCCAATTTTTCCGCGGCCCAACCCAGGTGAGTCTCCATAATCTGGCCAATATTCATACGGTGCGGCACACCCAACGGGTTCAGGATGATATCAACGGGAGTGCCATCTGGCAGAAATGGCATATCCGCTATTGGAAGCACGCGCGAGATAACACCCTTGTTACCGTGGCGTCCAGCCATTTTATCTCCCGCGCCGATTTTGCGCTTCTGGGCAATGCTCACGCGCACAAGTTGGTTAACACCTGGAGGCAACTCATCACCGGCCTCACGTGAAAAGACTTTTACTTCAACAACTTTACCGCGTTCTCCGTGGGGCACCCTCAGAGAGGTGTCTTTGACCTCACGAGCCTTCTCACCGAAGATAGCTCGTAAGAGCTTTTCTTCTGCTGTTAATTCTGTCTCACCTTTTGGCGTGATTTTACCAACGAGAATGTCCTGCGGCCCCACTTCCGCTCCGACGTAGATGATGCCGCGTTCGTCCAGATTTCGCAGGCCCTCTTCACCAACATTCGGTATGTCGCGCGTGATTTCCTCAGGCCCAAGCTTGGTATCGCGAGCATCGACCTCGTACTTTTCAATATGTATCGAGGTAAAGAAGTCTTCGCGGACGATACGTTCGCTAATAAGAATAGCATCTTCATAGTTGCCACCCTCCCAGCTCATAAAAGCAACGAGGATGTTTTGCCCAAGGGCAAGCTCACCGTTTTCTGTTGATGAACTATCGGCGATGACCTGTCCCGCGTTGACGTAGTCACCTTTGCGCACAAGTGGTCGCTGATTGATGCAGGTGCCAGCGTTAGAGCGGACGAATTTACGCAGGCGGTACGTATGAAGCTCGCCCTGGTCGTCGAAGATGTCGATTTTTCGCGCAGTAGCCGAGACAACTTCGCCATTGACCTTGCTCACCTGCACCTGGCCCGAGTCTATAGCTACCTGCCGTTCAATGCCTGTCCCACAGATGGGCGACTGTGGTCGCAACAATGGGACTGCCTGGCGCTGCATGTTTGCGCCCATGAGCGCGCGGTTTACGTCGTCGTGCTCAAGGAATGGGATGAGCGCAGTAGCGACGCTGACGGTTTGACGCGGCGATACATCCATGTAATCCATGTTATCCGCGCTTTCCATAGCGAACTCACCCTGATAACGCGCAAGAACGCGTTCTTCGGCAAACTCATTATTTTCAGTGAGCTTTGTATTGGCCTGAGCAATCCAGAAATTCTCTTCGTCATCGGCGGTACGGTAATCTACTTCGAGGGTAACGAAGGGTTTAACCCTGATCTCTGCATCTCCAAGAATCTGAGACAATTGAGCAAAGAGCGACTCGTCGATACGCACACGCGTACGCGCTTTGATCAGCACAGTGCCGTCGGCAGTAACCACATCTTCACGCTCGCGACCGCTGACGCCGCGAAATTCACGACCAATCAAACGCGGATCACTGGCTGGAAGCCGTTTATACACTTTACGATAAGGGGTCTCGATGAAACCGTATGGATTGATTTGCCCATAGGTAGCGAGGTTACCAATGAGTCCAATATTTGGACCTTCAGGGGTCTCAATTGGGCAGATACGACCATAGTGCGATTGATGCACGTCACGTACATCGAAACCCGCGCGCTCACGCGAGAGACCTCCGGGGCCAAGGGCCGAGAGACGACGCTTGTGGCCAATCTCAGCGAGGGCGTTGGTTTGATCCATAAACTGCGAGAGCTGGCTGCCACCGAAAAATTCCTTCATAGCAGCGACGACCGGGCGAATATTGATAAGCGCATTGGGAGTTGCCTGTCCCGGTTCCTGGATACTCATGCGCTCCTTCACAACACGCTCCATACGCAGCAAGCCAACGCGGAACTGCGTCTGTATCAGTTCTCCAACGCAGCGTACACGGCGATTGCCGAGATGGTCGATGTCGTCTTTACGACCATGCCCATTATTCAATGCAATCAAGCGACGAATAATGTTAACCAGGTCATCCTGGGTCAAGATACGTTCGCTTTGTGGTGTAGAAAGGTCAAGCTTGCGATTAAGCTTATAGCGACCGACGCTACCAAGATCGTAGCGGCGCGGGTTAAAAAAGAGATTTTTCACCAGCGAACGAGCATTGTCGATGGTGGCAGGGTCGCCAGGGCGCATTTTTTTGTACAGCTCTAGAAGGGCCTCATCTTCTTTTTTTACCGGGTCGCGATCCAGAGTAGCCTGGATATAACGAATATTGGGATCATTATCTACATTACTGAAAGCGTCCAGAATACCCTGATCCGTCGAGAGGTCCAGGTCTTCGGCGTGATATTGATCTTTGGCCAGGCTGGCAATAGCCCGAAGCAGTGTAGTGATAGGCAATTTACGCTTCCGGTCTATTTTGACGGTCAGTAAATTTTTGTTACTGGTCTCAAATTCCAACCACGCGCCTCGACCAGGGATAAGCTTGGCGGCAAAGAGTCTGCGACCAGTGGTGGCATCTTCATCGGCGGTAAAGTATACGCCGGGGGAGCGCACTAACTGGCTAACGACAACACGCTCGGCGCCGTTGATAATAAAGGTACCTTCCTTGGTCATAAGAGGAAAATCGCCCATAAAGATGTCTTTCTCAATAATCTCACCAGTCTCCTTGTTGATGAGACGAGCTTTGACATTGAGTGGGGCAGAGTATGTGGCATCGCGATCGCGACACTCGTCCTCGTTATATTTGGGCCTGCCAAATGGCTCAGGGGGTACGATAAATTCTAGACTAAGATTTTTACCTGTAAAGTCTTCAATAGGAGAGATTTCTTCAAAAAGCTCGCGCAGACCTTCTTTCTTAAACCATTCAAAAGAGTCAAGCTGAATTTGAATCAGCCCCGGCATCGGCCGTATATCAGGGATACGTGCAAATGAAACGCGCTCGGGGAGAGCCACAGCCCTGCTGCTAACTGCCATGTGTAGTGTTCTCCTCTCACCTTATTGCCCACATGAGGAAACGAATAGAGATACGCATATAAAGAGGAATGCGCATCTCCACCAAACAAAAAACGGAAAAAGATATTACTCAGGATGATATCATATAAGCCTGTGTTGAAAGACGTTTAATGACAAGAAAAGTAACCGCCAATTGCTTTCGCAAGCGGTTACTCCTACTCCCCTACGCGAACAAGTTGTTCTCGGCTCACCCACATTACACGCCACTTGTATTTGAACAAAGAAAGATATCAACAACGAAAACAACGAAATACGCTATATTATTCCCTGCATATAGTACCCAAGTACTAACTGCACGCTGTGTACGATATACACTTCGACATTTCTGGCGATACCGCAGTCAAAAAATGGGCGATGTGGCTTTCAGCATTCTGGTCTCGTTTGCAGTACCTAAAGTTGCAGTATCCTTATGGGGAATGACGTATCGTCAAATGTTTGATCTATCTATCTTCTTTGCTAGCTTGTACCAGCCAACATAATACAAATTCTGTGCAGTACTTATTACTGTTCCAAGTATATATGTTCTGGCAAGATGTAAGTATACTACCAGTTTGGAAAGATGTCAATAGCAATTTTGCATTTTTCTGATAATTCACGACGAAAATGCAAAAATTCTTTCATATAATTGTGCCCAGATAGACGCATGGCCCCATTATCAGTGAAGGTTGCTTTTGAGGTCTTCAAAAAGGCTGGTATGCAAGTATCTTTCGGCAGCACTTGGGAAAATAGTGACGATGACTTTGCCACGGTTGTGTTCTTTGCGAGCCTCTTGTAAAGTGGCCCAGGCTACGGCGCCACTACTGATACCAACAGAGAGGCCTTCTTGTTCCATAAGACGAATAGCAGTAGTGATGGCATCTTGATCTGTGACGGGAACAACTGAATCGATAAGGTCAACACGCAAGGTATCAGGCTGAAAACCTGCTCCAAGGCCTTCAATACGATGTGGCCCGGGGCGCCCACCCGATAAGATAGCACATGAGGCTGGTTCGACGGCGATGACTTCGACAGAGGGTTTACGAGAACGCAATCCTTCCGCGACACCAGTTAAGGTTCCTCCTGTACCCACGCCGATGACAACCATGTCGACTGCTCCAGAGGTCTCTTCCCAAATCTCCACAGCAGTACCTTCACGATGAGCGCGCGGATTGGCCTGATTATAGAATTGTTGGGGAAACCAGGTGTTTGGGAGCGTGGTGCGCAGTTCAATGACCTTGTTTATAGCACCTCTCATTCCCTGGTTGCTGGGTGTAAGAAAGATTTTCGCACCAAAGCGCTGTATCAGGAGACGTCGTTCCAGAGAAATGGTATCTGGCATGGTGAGGATGCATTGGTAGCCACGGGCAGCTGCTATCCATGCAAGAGAGACACCCATGTTGCCACTGGTAGGTTCAGTAATGATCCCTCCGGGGCGTAAAAGCCCCTGCGACTCCGCCTCGCAGATCATTTGCAGGGCAATGCGGTCCTTAACGCTGCCGCCCGGGCTAAACATCTCTAGTTTGGCGAGAACAGTAGCAACTGCGCCCGAGGTCGCGCGTTTCAACTCTACGATGGGTGTGTGACCAATAAGTTCTGTCACATCTTTCGCCCAGTAGGCCATAAATTTTCACCTGCCGTTGTTATACGATCTCAATGGTAGCGGTCGCACAGTAATAACATTTCAAGCGGATGGCATCTACATTTCCTGGAAAGGGAGCAAAGCTTGAATCATGCGAAGTAGTTTTTCAATCTCAAAGGATTTCCGCAGTAGGAGACCCGTTTGCAGCCCCATGCGATGCAGTTGCCAGTCATGGCTACCCGTAATGACAATGATAGGAGTGTTCTTCGTAACATGTTTTAGATGTAGTACATTGTCTCCATAGTGCCTGTTTGATGCTGTTGTGCCAGTTCCTCAATAGTGGTTGAGGAGAGTAGGGCCTGTGTCATTTCATCAATCTTTTGCCAGACCACACGTAAAGCGCATCCTGGCGAAAGCTTGCAAAAATCAGGGTTGGGGAGACATTCCATGGGTGGAACATAGCCTTCCAATGCTTGCATAACCTGGGCCATAGTGATCTGGGCTGGCGGCTTCGCAAGCATATGTCCACCTTTTGGGCCACGAACACTTTTCACCAGGCCTTCTTTGCGCAGAGCCATTAATATTTGGTCGAGATATTGCTCTGGAATATACTGGCGTCTAGCGATGTCGGCGCTTTCAATCGGCCCCTGTCCATAGTATGCAGCCATATCAAGCATAGCGCGCAAACCATAATCGCCCTTCATTGTGAGTTTCATACTACTCCCTTTCCAGTAGGGCTACCAATATGGGCCAAGAGAAACTTTAACCAATACCAGGCCAGAATACCTACAAGTAAGTGATGCCACTACAGGATATATCAGCAAGGAAAGTCTGTCAATGGCTTGCACTTGCCTTTAAGCTGCCTGTCACGGGATAGAAGCAGGAGCTAGAGAGGGCACAAAGATGCTTATATTGTTCACACGCGCGGAAACGTTACTGCCCAATACCATATAACAATGGCAAAGGCCACGCTTCCGGTTATGACGAACAGGTGGAAAACTTCGTGGAACCCAAGAACGCGAGGAAAAGGATCGGGCCATTTTAGCGCATAGATGATTGCGCCAATAGTATAGAGAATACCGCCAAGAAGGAGCAACCCAACAGCCGTCCATGGTACAACCGCCAGAAAAGCTGGGAGGGCAAGTATTACAACCCAGCCCATACAGATGTAGAGGCTGACAGTAACCCAGCGTGGCGTATGGAGTGTAAAGGTGGCAAGGCCAATACCAACCACGGCTAAAGACCAGATGATTATCAAGATCGTTGGGCGAAGCCAGCCACTGAGCAAGTTAAAGCAGAGGGGCGTGTAAGTGCCCGCGATTAAGATGAAGATGTTCGCGTGATCTAGCGCGCGCAATTTGCTCCGAACAGGTTCGCGCCAGGAGCCGATATGATACAAGGCGCTAACGGTGTATAACTCGATCATGCTCAATCCGAAAATGAGTAACGAGAAGAAGCGAGGCTGATCGGCTCGACTACGCCAGCATAAGGCTATTGTTAAAAGGACGGCTCCAATTGCAGCAACCGCATGAAACCAGCCACGCAGAAAAGGCTTCTTGAGGACCATCATGCCACCGCTGACGTGACGATAACACGTACCGCCAGGATGGTTGTCGTATTGAGGGCATCCGTACGGGAGCGCACTTCTACTATCTCTCCAACCTTCAAATCATTAAAAGTAGCTGATCCATTTGGCGTAGTATATGTTGTTATGTCGTTGACGCTAATCGTGACGGTTTTATTCTCATGAGTAAGGGCAATTACAAATGTATGATTCCCAAGGGATTGGATAGTTCCTTCTACTCTGTAAACACTGCTGATCTGCGTCGTAACAGTCCCACCTGGCGTTGAGGTGGGCATTGATAGAGATGTTCGAGCAGCATTGGGTAGTAGAATGGCTAAGGTGTAGGTCGACACTCCTATCAAAAGTATTAGTATGATACCTATTATTATTAGCAGCCGTTTGATGGTCATAGAATAACTCCTGATAACATTTAACGAGATATACGTTGATTTGATGTTATTGCTATTGTAATACTAATCTCTATGCATTGTCTAACCTCTTTACTTAAAGGTCAGGGCGATTGACATGTCCTCTTTTGTCGCCTGCGGCGGCGAGGAAGGGAGGGGAGGCGAGGACACCTCGCGCTCCGGCAAAGGGCTGCCGCCCTCTGCACTCCTGCTTTGTGGTGACTTTTCAATCTCCCGGTTTAAAGATAGGGAATTTATATTACATTGCTCAGCCCGAAGCCAAGAATTAAATTCTGCTGAGAAAAGCTAAGATACACAATAATGCCTTGCACAGTCCTCATGAGATGCCTATAATTAATTCATACAATTTCCGGGATAGAGTAGAAAGTTTACTGAAGCGCATCTCTTTCTGTTTAACAGAACTGTTAATGAGGTTTCACAAAATAATCTGGAGAGCGATACATGCACGGAGGGCCGATAAATCGGCGGTGGGCGCGATAAATCGGCCCCTACAGATGTCCCGAATCATTTGTTAAAGGTCAAAACAGTTTCTTGTCTGAGAAAATGAGGCAATACAATTCTGAGAAAATGAGGCAATACAATATGCAACAGGATGCAATGAGAAGTAGTGATATGGCTGCGGATTCCGTTGAACCCCGGGAAGCAACCCCTAGACAGGAAAATATAGAAATGCAAGCCGCGAGCCAGGCTACATCTCCTAACGCATCAAATTCAGCCCAATTAAAGGTACTTGTGATTGAGGATGAGGAGAATATCATTGAATTTATCAAACTAGGTCTGCGCTATGAGGGTTTTCACGTAGAAGCTGTTTCGGACGGGTTGGAGGGATTGTCTCTCACGCAACGTATCAACCCTGATATAGTAATCCTTGACCTCGGGCTCCCTTCCGGCAGCATAGACGGGTTAGAGGTATGCCGACGTCTGCGCATAAACCCGACGACAAAGGATGTGCCGGTATTAATACTGACGGCCAGGGGCGAAGTGGAGGATCGCGTTACTGGTTTGAAGATTGGGGCAGATGATTACCTGACCAAGCCCTTTAGTTTTGAAGAACTTGTCGCTCGTATCCACGCTATTCTTCGCCGCCAGCGCCGTTCTTCCGATTCTATACGCGGTGACGGTGCGCCTGGAAGAGAGGGACAGGTATTACAGTTTGGCGATTTGGAGTTGCATATGACAACTCGAGAAGTGACCCGTGCGGGCCGCCATATCGCGCTAACTGTCACTGAATTCAATCTGCTGCATTTGCTCATGAGTCACCCGCGCCAGGTACTTGATCGCCAGACAATACTAAACAAGGTGTGGGGTTATGACTTTCTTGGCGAAACCAATATCATCGAAGTGTACGTGAGATATTTAAGAGAGAAAATAGAAGATTCACCAAGCACGCCTCGTTTAATTCAAACAGTTCGCGGGGTTGGATATGTGCTAAAAGGATGATAGAACGAGGAAAGTAAGTAATGCCAGCTGAACTGAAAAACGTTTCACCCGCCGTACAGGAGGGAGAGAGTGGAGATGAAAGGACTGATCATAAACTGAGTCCTTTTAGTTCCTGGCGTCGTCGTCCACTCTCAGGACTGCTCTGGCAAATGACGTTTTTCTATGGGTTACTTCTTTGTGTTTTACTGATTCTGCTTAGTATTTGGACCTCATATGCCGTCACATATATAACAATGCCGGGTGTTTTGCTTACAAGCTTATCGGTAGTAGCGGTCCTACTGATTGTTTTTGGAGTGCTGACACTTTTTCTTCTGACGCGTTATTTGCTGCGCCCTTTGCGACGCGCAGCAGACGCAGCTCAGGCTATCACCCTGGGTGATTTACAACAGCGAGAACGTCTTTTGCCTCTTATGAGAGGTGATGATGAAGTGAGTAGGATCGCTGCAAGTTTAAGTATCATGGGTGAACAACTTGAGCGCGCCACTAAAGCGCAGCAATCCTCAGAACAGCGATTTCGTCGCTTAATCTCTGACGCTTCCCACCAACTTCGCACCCCGCTGACATCAATACGCGGTTTCACAGAAGTATTGATGCGTGGGGCAAAAGATGAACCAGAGACAGCGCTGCGCGTCCTAAAGCTCATTAAAGGTGAGGCCGAACGGATGACGCGCCTGATCAATGATTTGCTAATACTGGCTCGTCTCGATGATGCCCAAAACCTGGAAAAACAATTTATTGACCTGGTCAACCTGGCGCGCGAAGGAGTGGAGCAGGCAAAAGTACTAGCAACAGATGGACGGAGGATAGACATCTACCTTTCAATGCACGAGCGACTGGGCATACAGGCAAACGCTGATCTACTTAAGCAGGTGTTATATATTCTGTTTGATAATGCCATAAAATACGGTCGACCAGCCCCTGACGGTTGGATTCGCCTGCAACTAGATAGTCTAGACGATTATGCAATCATACAAATTACTGATAACGGGAAGGGCATTCACCCAGACGATCTCCCTCATGTCTTTGAACGCTTTTACCGGGGCGAACATATGCCTACCTTCGCATCTCCCTGGAAGGTTCCTCAGGGGATGGGGCTTGGCCTCTCAATTGCCAGTGCGATAGTACTGGCGCACCAGGGGACCATTACAGCCTCAAGTAGCCCTGATATAGAGACCATCTTCACGGTGAAATTACCCCGCGCAACCGGATAAACAATCTTCTTTCCTATTCTTTTCTATAAGATTGACCGCCTTCCACCTGCATGATACACTGCGATGAAACGAAACATAAGATGGTATGTATAGCGATTTTATTGCTAGAAACCCAGGGAGGATGCTATGTGGACCTCAACATTAGAACTTGATCCTGCACATGTTATACCTACGAAACTTCTAGGATATTTCTGGCATGGCGCCTATTTCTCTTCGATTGCTCCCCTAAAAGTACGAAATTTACCCCGACAGCCCCTACCTGCATCCAACTGGGTGCGCGTACGCAACTCACTCGCAGGTATTTGCGGAAGCGATTTGCATCTCATTTTCGTTGATGGAGACTTTAACATTGCGCCGGCTGCCATACCCAGTCATGGTCTCTCTTACCCAGGTCACGAGGTAGTCGGAGAAGTAATAGAGGTCGGGAATGACGTGCGTCACTTACATGTCGGTGACCGGGTTGTTGTGCAATCTGGACCAAACTGCATCTCAGCCGGGGTGCAACAGCCCTGCCGTTCATGCGCGTCTGGTCACTATAGCCTTTGTGAGTATGGCACCCTGCCAGGCCCACAACCAATAGGTGGTGGATGGAGCGAGGAAATGTTGCTCCACGAACAGCAACTCTTTCGAATTCCCTCCGAAATGCCTGATATGCAAGCTGTTCTTCTGGAACCCACAGCAATTGCCGTTCATGCTGTCTTGCGTCATTTACCACAAGCCAAAGAGCGCGTGCTCATTATCGGCGCCAGCACTATAGGCCTACTCATCTTACA
>JBGQJX010000076.1:0-12529 GCA_041499255.1 Ktedonobacteraceae bacterium
CGCTGCTGACGATTGTGGTCACCCTCGTGTTTGCAGGGACCTTTCATGCAGCTAGCCAGCAAATTGCGGTGGATAGGTTGACAGTCAAGACGGCTCTGGCCCTGGCAGGATTGGTACTCCTCAATTTCACGCTGTGCCTGCTGGTCGGCTTGCTGGTCGGTTTTATCGTTGGCAAAATAGCCGTCCGTCGTCGACTCGGCTTCCTGGCAGGTGCTCTCGCAGGCGCCGTCTTCTACCTCATCACCTTCTTAGCAAGCCTCATCTCCAGCTATCCAGGCAACCTCGCGGTGAACGGTACGACCTTGACAACTGGGAGTCTCGTAATCTCCTTCCTGCTGCTCTGTCTGTGGAGCATTGGTGGGGGACTCGTGAGTCTATTCGGAACATGGATAGCGACCGTGAGGCATCCTCATTACCTGAGGCTCGGAGAGTAGCAGGGATGTATATGCAAACGTATCTCGCGTCAACCAGGCTGTCAGACCTGACGGATGACGACCTGCTCCAACAAGCGCAAAGTGGCGATCCAGGCGCGTTCGAAATCCTGGTCGAGCGGTACAGCGCCTTGCTCTTTCTGCTGATCTCTCGCATAGTGCGCGACGAACACCTCGCTCACGATGTCTTGCAACACGTCTTCATCCAGTTGTACCGCTCGTTACCCACACTGGTACCGGGGGAGACGCTCAGGGCATGGTTAAGCCAGGTGGCACGTCACCGCTCTATCGATGAACTGCGTCGCAAGCGGCACCTCCTCTTTTGTGAGATCGAGCCGTTCTCAGACGGGGGTGAATACGCATTCCTTGCCACCCTTCCCGACCCGGATCGGCAGCCGGAGGAGCAGGTTGAACTGCGCGAGCTGCGACAGCGGCTCCTTGCTGCAATTGAGACATTGCCCTCGCGCTACCGCGCGGTCGTGCTGCTCCGCTATGACACCCAACTGAGCTACCGCGAGATTGGGCGGGCGCTCAGCATCCCAGAAACAACGGCCAAAACCTACTTTTACCGGGCGAGCAAGCAGCTGCGTACCTTGCTGGGGTCGGAGTTTGCGTACTACTGAGGTCCCCTGCGTATAAGCCAGTGCCTACAATTGGTCAGGCTTAGAGGATTGATAGTGGACCTGCACATCCATCCATGGGTATGCCAGAGAGGGTTTCTCTGGCATCGTGGACATCAGTATTTACAATGTAGCTCTCAACACTGGTTTCGCCTGTGTTGAGGTCTCTGAGTAACCCTCACCCGTATCTCTTTTCTAGAAGGCACCAACAGGAAGGGGGAACCTATGCCTGAATTGTACTTCACCACTCATATTGATAGTTCCTGCGAAACAGTCTTCGCGCTGATTGCCGACATCGCACACTACGATCGGTGGCTACCTCGCTCTAGAGCGTTTGGCTCCGTGACGGAGGTATCGCCCGTGCCAGTCGGCGCGGGAACTAAGTATGTCGACACGGGACCGACTGGCACGATGCATGGATCGATTACGGACTATCGTCCGCCGGCGCATATCGCCTTCCGACAGTCCATGCCCATCAAGGTGTTGCTGTTTGCCGGGACGCTGGAGATGGACATCCGCTACACTCTTGAACCAGTGGGACGCGCGACACGCGTAGTACGGATTGTCACCTTCAATCTACCTGGCGTGCTCAAAGTAGGGCAACCCATCGTCGTCGCAACGGTCCGCCGGGAAAGCGATCGGCTGCTGCAAGTCATGAAGCGCCACGTGGAGACGTTGCCTAAGGGCGATAAGTGATCCATGGCAGCCTTACCTCTATGATACACGTCAGATGAATGGTTACAAGAAAGCAAATGTATTCCCTCATGTGTTCTCTGAGAACCAGCGAAAACATGCTCACAAAACGAGAAAAGGGGCTCAATGGATACACGCCAGCGCGAGAAACACCGTATTCAGAAGCGAGAACAAATAGCGCGTTTTGCATTCTCGGTCCTTCTGTTGATAGCAGTGCTGGTTCCCGCAATCATTATTTCTCAGGCAGTACCTCATGTCCCACGGCCCCTTGCAGTATTGATCTCTAGCTGGGCTGTTCTTTTCTTCTGCCCTTCGAGACCTGCCAAAGGGAAGCTTGTATCCTGTTCAATTCGATCCCAGCGACCTTTCTTTTTTCGTCGTGCCTCGTAGGTAAGAGATGATGCATGTTACCTCTGGGATACCTCGTTAGTCCTGATAGGGTAAAGCGGTATTGTGCGCGAGGAGGATTCTATGAAGTATCAACGCAAAATTCTTATCGTTACGGCCAAAACGGGCGGAGGTCATGTTAGTCTGGCTGAGGCTTTGCGTGACAGGCTCCAACAAGAATATGTGATCAAAATAGAAGATCTCCTGCCTGGATTCTTCCCCCTGCATTACCGCTTCGTTGCGCAACAGGCTCCCTGGCTGTGGTCTTTAGAGTATCACCTGTCAAATACGCCAAGGATGGCGTTCCTGGGGCATCTCATGATGATACCACTTATCAGGTCTCGTCTTAAACAGATATTACAAAGATTTCAGCCTGATCTTGTTATATCGGTGCATCCACTACTTTCGTATCCAGTGAAGCATGTGTTAGACCGGCACGCGTCGCACATCCCTTTCGCTATGCTCTTTTCCGATCCTATGCATGTTCATTCTACATGGTTTACCGAACGCAACGCAGCAGCTGCCCTGGCCCCTACAAAGGAGATCTATGCTCAGGCGCTTGCTATGGGCTTTGACCCCTCTCGCCTACATTTTGTTGGGTGGCCCGTGCGCAGTCAGTTTGCATCTATACTTGAACTTCCTCGCGAGCAGTTGATCGTGGAGCTGAATCGAAGCCAACATTGGGACCTTGACCCCTCTCGCCTGACTTTCTTTGCCGCAAGCGGCGCTGATGGGGCAATGCACGTGGGACAAGCTGCCCGGCTCGTACTTGCTACGAGTCAAGATGTGCAGGTGATCTTAGCGGCGGGGACAAATCGGGCATTGTATCGACGTTGCCAGGGGGTGAAGAACCTCTATGCTTTTCCTTTCACACGCGAGGTCGCCAAATTTATGGCAGTTGCGCATGTTACGATGGGCCGGTGTAGCCCAAATATCTTGTTCGAATCCCTTGCCCTGGGTAAGCCTCTGATCGCCACTGCTTATATGCCTGGTCAGGAGGAGGGTAATCTGCACTTTATAGAGCGACATGGTTTGGGTTGGTCGGCGCTTAAGGCTGTGCAACTGCGCAGATTGGTCACAGCTCTTGTGACTGAATTTCCTTCTGATCGCTCGATGTTCCACGCTATGGAGGTAAAGGTGAAGGCGCATCAACGTATGAATGCCGCTGCTAATGATGCCATTGTTCCACTTATTCGTGCTCTTATAGATGATGTATAGAAGTTATGATATAATCCCTACAAACATGGCCATTCTGGCCAGTTCTCCGCACCGCGGATTCATTAGCAAGTGAAAGGGGAGGTTTTTATGGTGGTTGTTACTACAGACCAGATTTCTCATTATCGTATTATCGAAACGAAGGGGCAGGTCTTCGGGGTGGTCGTGCGCAGTCGGGGCCTGGGCGGCAATATTATGGCGGGCTTACGTTCGCTTGTAGGCGGCGAGATAATCGAGTACACCAAGATGCTCGAGGATGCGCGACGTCATGCCATCGACCGGATGGTACAAAACGCGACGATGATGGGTGCCAATGCCATCGTACGCATGCAGTTTGACTCATCAGAAATCGGGAGTATTATGAGTGAAGTAGTGGCCTACGGCACGGCAGTGGTCATCGAGCCAGAGGGATAGACGACGTTGCTGCGACGAGTAATTATCGCGTATGGCGTGCTCTGTCTCATTGTGGCGGGCATCCTCTTCGCCGCGAACGTGACCGTTGTTCTGGTGATTTACCTGGCGGTCAACGGCCTGCTGATAGTTGGGGCCATTCTCTTCGAGCGCAAGGGGTACCGTTCACGCGTGAGTCGAACACAAGGGAAATGGCAGTCAACGGGCGAGCGCTTCGTGGACCCAACGACAGGCCAGAGAGTAGAAGTGTTCTACAATCCTGAGACGGGAGAGCGCGATTATCGCGAAGCAGGTTCGCCCGATTAAACGAAACCCTTTACCGGGTGTCTCCCGCTAGTGCGCGGTCCAGCCGCAGTCGATTACTTGCGCGCTGCCGGTAATGCCACTGGCTGCATCCGTGCAGAGATAGGTGACAAGGTGGGCGACCTCTTCAGGCTCCAGGAGGCGATGAATAGCTCCCTCGGTCACCATGATCTTTTCTACTACCTCAGATTCAGGGATCCCATGAACTCGGGCCTGGTCGGCAATTTGCTTCTCAACAAGCGGGGTTCGTACATAGGATGGGCAGATGGCATTACAGGTGACGCCATGTTCCGCGCCTTCCAGCGCTGTTACGCGCGTGAGACCCAGGAGGCCATGCTTGGCCGTGACGTACGCGGACTTAAATGCCGATGCTCGCAGGGCATGTACCGACGCAATATTGATTACTCGCCCCCAGCCATGCGCGTACATGCCTGGTAGAACGGCTTTGGTTAACAGAAAGGGTGCTGTCAGCATGATCTCGATGATCTGCCGCCATTTCGCTTCTGGAAACTCTATGATGGGCGCAACGTGCTGGATGCCTGCATTGTTCACCAGGATGTCTATTTTTCCCTCTGCCGCGATGGTCCGAGTCACTAACTGGTGAAGATCTTCTCCGCTGGTCATATCCGCTTTCTGGAAACGCGCTCCGGGCAACTCTGCCGCGATGGCCTGTCCCCGTTCGACGTCGATATCGCAAAGCGTCACGCGGATTCCTTGTTGCGTAAAATCACGAGCGATGGCCAGGCCAATACCAGAGGCAGCCCCTGTTACCAGGGCGGTCTTGCCTTCTAAACTTGTCATATAGCTTGCTCCTTTCGATTGTGTTGCTAGCGTTTCAGATTGTCCCTTGCTCTTTGCGTCGTATGCTGCTCAAGAGGGGAGAGGACGCCCTTTCCTTAGTGTATCACTAACCTGGGAGGATCGGGGCTCCTTAATTTTGCTTCTGCCATGCTCAATGCGTTTCCTCCGTTATATTTTTGCCCTACAGACACGTTGTAGTTTCTTTGCCTGTTATTACTATACACGAAAAGGCGGGCAGCTAAACGCTGTATCTTGAAATTTCGTTGTCTGAAAGGTTGACTTTTTAGCAGATTGACTGTAAGCTTAGCTAGAGATCAACAAAGACTAACATTGGCTAACTAAGTATAGGAAATATGTCTGAAAAACAGAGATTTTTGACGATTACAGAGGCCGCAGAGTTCTTACAGGTAAGTGAGACTTCTTTGCGGCGCTGGACCAATAGTGGCAAATTACGTTGTTTTCGCGTGGGCGGACGGAGTGAGCGGCGCTTCTTGAAAGAAGATTTACTGGCGTTCATGCGAACTATGAATCTGCAGTTTCAGCCGCGGGTGGCTGAGAACGAGACTATTTCCGCTAGCGAATCCCAGGAGCGACATATTTGCCTGTTCTTTGTTAATCAGGATGAGCAATGGCAAATGATGCGGCCTTATCTTTTAGAGCATCTTTACTCAGGTGTGCCAGTGCTCTATATTCGGGACAGTACACCACCGGAGCGCCTCAAGGAGTTACTACGCGCGGAGGGGCTGCGAGTGGACGATCTGATGGCGAGTCAGTTATTGCGGATTTTACATCCTGAAGAAGCCTATTTGCTAACAGGTCGTTTTGATGCCCAGCGTATGCTGGCCTTTATGGAGTCAGCAATTTTGGGGGCCCTGGCGGCGGGCTATAATCGTGTGTTTCTAACGGGCGAGATGACGTGGTCACTGCCAAATGCGCCGGGTGCTGAAAGCATGATGCAATATGAAGCGCTGCTTAACCCGCTAGTGGATAGGTATCCAGGAGTGACCATTGTTTGTCAATATGACCTGAGACGTTTTGACGGCCCAAGTGTGCTCGATGCGCTACTGACCCACCCGTCAGTGCACGTAGCGAGCGGACGTGTAGCCGGGTTTTACGGCTTATAGGTCAGGCTTTCCTATTTTTAGCGGAGAGGAGGCGAGAGTTCAACCAGTAAAATCGCATATTAACCCCATTAATGTAGTCCGATTTAGTTGCGTGGTTAGTCACAAAACAAAGACGTTTCTTTAGCATACAAGGGCTACCTTGAACATCAGGAGGCAACTATGTTAATTCGCGGCAAAGAGATCATGCTACCCACAAGCATGGTTGGTAACTATCCAAATCCCCGTTGGTGGGACGCCTATTTTGCTCGATATTGGACTGGCGATCAGAGACCCCCGGATTCGCTTGAGCGAGAAGCTCTTGAAGATGTCGTGCTGGCCCTGGCTCATGATCAAGAGCTAGCGGGTCTAGACATTATTTCCGATGGGCGCCCACATGCCGATAACTACGGTGACCAGGCCCTCTATTACTATTACAAGCGCCTGGGCTACGACCTCAAAGGTGGCTACCTGGGCTTCCCAATTTATAGCCGTTTGCATGCAGGCACTCTGAGCCAGCAAGTGCGCCGCCATGGCGCAATCATGGTGGAGCAGGCCAAAGCGCTCAAGAGAGCCACCAATAAGCCCACAAAGGTGCAGTATACCGGTATACAGGTACTGGGCCAGGCCACCAATGACCTCTACTACAAATCCAGTCGCGACCGCGCGATGGACATTGCCAAAGCTATCAACGAAGACATCCTCGAAGTAGATGCTCTCGGCATCGATTTTATTCAGCTCGACGAGTTCACCTGGCCCTATGGCTTTGAAGATTGGGCGATCGAGGCTTTCAACCAGGCAGTTGAAGGTGTCAAGAACGCCAGGATCATCTGCCACGTCTGCTGGGGCAACTGGGGTGGCACCCCTGCCTATATGCCCGATCAGACGGCGCAGGCCGGCGAGATATTCGACCTCACACAACGCAAGGGACCGACTCCTGGTGACAGCACCTTTGTCATCCCAACAGCCTACCAGGGCAAGATGGACGTGCTGAACCTGGAGACTGGTGGCCGGCGTCGCGACCTGAGTGGACTTGGTACCGTGCTGGCACAGCATCCCCTACCCAAACACATGCAGTTCTGGGCGGGAGTGATCGATGTGAAGAGCACAATCACCGAAACTGCTGAAGAAGTAGCCGATCGCATCCGGCAGATCTTGCAGTATGTTCCTGCTGATCAACTAGGTCTTACCACCGACTGCGGCTTGATCCTTCTCCAACGCTACATTGCAGTTGACAAGCTGCATGCCCTCGCTGCTGGGGCACAAATTGTCCGCAGCGAACTATCACGAACTCCAGTAACAGCTTAAAGTTTGCAGGAGTCCGATCGATCGCGTCACTTATCAGGAGGCGTGATCGATTGGACTCCCATGGATGGTCACCACTGGAGGTGTGTGATGCCTATGTTAACGTTAGAATGCCCCGAATGCGGACACAGGTTCCAGGGATTAGTGCTGGTGGGAACGCGCCCACCGGAGGAATGGGTCTGTTCCAAATGCGGCAGCAGGAAGGCAGAAGTAGTGCCTGATAAAGAACCCGTCCCCCATCCCTGGGAAGGAGAACACGGCATTGGTCTCTGTTCGTGTTGCAACTGAGGATAAATCATGCGGCTGAAAGACAAAGTAGCAATTATTACTGGAGGAGGCTCCGGTTTCGGCGAAGTCACGGCAAGGCTATTTGCGAGTGAGGGCGCGGCAGTGATGCTGGCTGATATCAACGGCTCCGCGGCTGGAGCCGTAGCGGAAAGCATCAACAATGAAGGCGGTCGTGCCATATGGGCAAAGACCGACGTTACCTCTGCCTCAAGTGTCGAGGCAATGGTTCAAGCAACTCTGAGTACCTTCGAGAGGGTAGATATTCTCTTTAACAACGCGGGGATCGAAGGCTTCGGTACGGTCATCGAGTCCGATGAAGAAACCTGGGATCGGATGTTCGCTGTCCACGTGCGCGGGGCATATCTGTGTTCGAAGTATGCTCTGCCGTCGATGATCGACAGTGGGCGCGGAGGAGTGGTGATTAATGTTTCATCGGTTGCTGGTCTCGTTGGACTGCAACATATGTCTGCCTACAGCGCAGCCAAGGGAGCTATTATCAGCCTGACGCGCGCGATGGCTGCCGATTTTGCGCAGCATGGCATCCGTGTTAACTGCATTGCTCCAGGAACAACGATGACGCCATTGGGCAAACGATTGATCGAGAACGATACGCCGGAAAAGCTCGCGCAAAGGCTGAGTCGCTATCCGCTTGGTCGTTTTGGACAGCCTGAAGAAATCGCGCGTTCCGTATTGTACCTGGCTGCGGATGATAGCTCGTATGCGACAGGCATGTGCCTGGTTGTTGATGGCGGATTAACTGCCGTTTAGGGTCGATTCCTGCTAATCACAATAATCACTCGTCTTACCAACGCCGAGATATGGATGGTAATCATGGATCATTATCCGCTATGGATTAACGGTGAGCCCTGGGATACAGGCAACCATCTGACAGTAACAGACAAGACAACCGGTGCTCCCTGGGCGACAGTGAGCCAGGCGGGAGCGAAGGAAGTGGATGCGGCGGTTACAGCGGCAAGCCACGCCTTCGCACAGAAGCCTTTAACAGCCACGCAGCGCTATGAGATACTGATGAAAGCAGCCGGGCTGATGCGCTCGCGGATTGACGACCTGGCGCTGACAATGGCTTACGAGGCGGGCAAGCCGCTACGTGATGCGCGAGCAGAGGCTGATCGCGCTGTAGATACGTTTACGTGGTCAGCGGAAGAAGCTAAACGCATTCATGGCGAGATGGTGCCACTGGAGGCAACGCCTGGTTCCGAGAAGCGACTGGCTTTCACCATGCGCTTCCCGGTAGGAGTCGTGTGCGCCATCACGCCGTTTAACTTCCCGCTCAATCTCGTCGCACACAAGGTCGCCCCGGCGCTGGCCGCAGGCAATGCCGTTATACTCAAACCCGCGTCATATACGCCAGTCGTATCAGCCAAACTCTGCGCCATTTTGACAGAAGCAGGGTTGCCCCCTGGATGGCTGAACTTTGTGGTTGGACCGGGCGACAGCGTTGGAAATGCCCTTTTACACGATACACGTGTTGGCTTCTACACCTTCACAGGTTCGATGCCAGTCGGAGAAGCTCTGAAGCGTACCATCGGGCTACGTCGTTGCACGCTTGAACTAGGCTCCAACTCGGCGGTGATCGTGCACGAGGATGCGAACGTCGCCAATGCTGCCACCCAATGCGCGCTGAAAGGCTTCTCCTACTCAGGACAGGTTTGTCTCTCGGTGCAGCGCATCCTTGTTCATCGTGCTATTGCCGGTGAGTTTACGGAAAAGCTGGTGGGCGTAACAGCGGGACTGCGCATGGGCGATCCGAAGGATCCCGCGACGGACATCGGGCCGATGATCAGCGAAGGTGAGGCGAAGCGAGCGGAGTCCTGGATCAAAGAAGCTGTTGCCGAGGGCGCCACTTTGCTCATTGGAGGGCAGCGGAACGGCGCGTTCTTGTCTCCTGCCGTGGTCACGAATGTGCAACCGCAGATGCGCGTAGTGTGCCAGGAAACCTTTGCCCCAATTGTGGTTGTGCAAACCTATGAGACCCTCGAAGAGGCTTTGAGGATAGCCAATGACACCGAATTTGGCTTGCAGGCGGGCGTCTTCACGGGTTCGCTGGCTGTCGCCATGGAGGCGGCGCGAGGTTTGCGTGTCGGCGGAGTGATGGTGAACGACACCTCTTTCTATCGCGCGAGCCAGATGCCATATGGTGGAGTGAAGCATAGCGGCATGGGACGTGAAGGCCCACGTTACGCCATCGAAGAGATGACTGAAATGCGCCTGGTGGTAATCAATCCTCAGGGTTGATGGCTGGGCTTGACCAGGCGCGAGTTGTAGCGCGACAACCAGATTGGGCACAGATCTTCTGTGAAAGAGGCTTCCGATGATGCGTCTTGCAAATAAAATCGCCCTGGTTACCGGTGCAGGCTCGGGCATAGGGCAGGGTATAGCCCTTCGTTTTGCTGTCGAAGGTGCCTTTCTGGTACTCAGCGATATCGCTGAGGAGGGATTGCGAAAGACGGCAGCCTTGATTGATGAAGCGCTTGCTGCTGAGCGACCAGAGGGAACTGCTTCCGCCGGCTCCGCAACTGATGGCGCTTTGTGGTCGCCCTGGGGGAGTTTTGTCGTAGGAGACGTATCCGCGCGGGCAGACGCGGAGAGGATGGTCGAAGCTGCCATTACTCGCTGGGGACGCCTGGACATTGTCGTAAACAATGCTGGTATCACCGGCTCGCGCCAGGCCACGCTGGCGCACACAACTCCAGATGAGGAATGGGAGCGCGTGATGGAGGTCAATGTGAATGGCGTGTTCCGGGTTGCCAGCGCTGCTATCCGGCGCATGCTGGAGCAGGGCAGCGGCGCAATCGTCAACATTGCATCAGCCGCCGGGTTGGTGCCTTTCCCAGCACGAGCTGCTTATAATGCTTCGAAGGGAGCGGTTGTTTCGTTGACACGCGCGTTGGCTTTGGACTACGCACCCAGCCATATCCGGGTCAATGCCATCTGCCCAGGGATGGTTGAGACCGCTATGACACGCTGGCGGCTAGACATTCCTGAACTGCGCCAGCAGGTAATTGATATGACTCCCTGGGGGCGGGTTGGCCGACCGGAAGATATCGCCGCGGCGGCGGTCTATCTTGCTTCGGACGAAGCCGATTACGTTACGGGACACATGCTGGTTATAGATGGCGGTTGGACAATCAAATAGGCCAGATTATGCAGATGAACAAACTAATCCGGACAACCGTGGTGCTCAGTCAATGCTCATTTGATACGGAAATGTAGGGGCGACCCTTGCGGTCGCCCGGCTTCAACGCGTCACATCACGCTTGACGGAGCAGTAGGGCCAGATTTATCGCGCTCATCTTATAATACACGAGGATAAGCTATGTCGATCTTTACTTCAGAAGATAAGAGAATGTCGCTGGCAGATGCCGCGGCTATCGTGCAGGATGGCATGACCATTGCTGTTGGCGGCGGGTTGTCCTGGCGCGAGCCGATGGCCTTGCTGCGCGAACTTGTGCGCCAGGGGCGGCGCGACCTGCATGTAGTGGGGACGGCACACGGTGTAGACGTGGACCTTCTCTGCGGAGCAGGCGCTATTAGCATAGTAGAGGAATCGTATATTGGTTTCGAGCAAGATTTCGGCATGGCTCCAAATTTTCGTCGTGTCTGTGAAAGTGGACGCGTACAGATGCATGATACTTGCTGCCATACGATCATCCAACAGTTGCGCGCGGCCGAGTACGGCGTACCATTTTTGCCGGTGCGAAGCGTGCAGGGCACAGATTTTCTGCGCCTGCACCCGGAATATAAGACCATGACCTGTCCATTTACAGGATTGCCACTGGTGCTTGTACCCGCGCTCGTGCCGGATGTGGCAATCATTCACGCGCAATATGGTGACGCGCAGGGCAATTTGAAGATATTGCCGCCACTGGTCGCGGACCTCTTTTTCATCCGAGCCTCTAAACATGTAATCGCCTCTGTCGAGAAGTTATTGCCGACAGACGAACTGCGTGAGATGGAGCCGAACGTGCCATATTTCTGGGTTGAGTCGGTTGTTGAGATTCCCTTTGGCGCTCATCCCACTTCGTGCTATCCCTTCTATGCTTATGATCGCGCGCACCTGGCCGAATATTACCAGGCAGCGCAGGCAGGACCAGATGTTTTTTCACGTGATTACCTGGCGCGTTATGTCTTCGAGCCGGCAACACATGAGGAGTATCTTTCTCGCGCTGGAGGGCCCGCGAAACGCCATGCGCTGGAAAGCTGGAAAGACGGTGACGATGCGTGGAAAGCCCTCTTCACCGCGCCCGAAGGAGCAATCGCATGAACGCCGGACATATCACCTATGCTACGCTCCCCGAGGTAATGATCTACCAGGTCGCACGCACTATTCAGGATGGTGAATTAGTTTTCCATGGCTATGGCTCACCGGTACCAGCGCTCGCCATGCTATTAGCCAGGCGAGCCCACGCGCCGCATATGGTGCATATCGAAGGAGCTACCTATGGAATTAACCCGGAGCCACCATTTCTACCACCAACCTCGAATGACTGGTCACTGTCGCGGGGGAGCGTGATGGCGATAGGCATCAGCGACCTGTTCGACATAGCGGCCCGCGGCGATATGGGGCGCATGTTCCTCTCCGGAGTGCAGATCGACCGTTATGGCAACCTGAACGTTACGGCGATTGGCGACGCGGATACCCCGCGAGTGAAGCTGCCTGGCAGCGGCGGCGGTTGTAACCTTTCTGGAGATGTGCAACACATCACTATCTGGACTACGGGACAGCGCGCGCCGACGAACAAAACTGGCAAACGCCAGTTTCGTTTCGTCAAGCACATAGATTTTATTTCATCCATCGGCCATGTCTCGCGTGATGGTGTCTCCCGGCAGGCCCTGGGCTTGCGGGGTGGCGGGCCGGACTGGGTCGTGACCGAGTTAGGCGTATTTGATTTTGATCCCGTTACGCACGTCTTGCGCCTGCGTGCGCTCTACCCTGATACGACCGTCCAGGACG
>JBGQJX010000077.1:0-12502 GCA_041499255.1 Ktedonobacteraceae bacterium
CTCGATCAGGCAACCCATGAGCAGATGGGACTGTGCTGTATTTGGATACAAGCGGTATTCAAACGTTCTCATGGGTACATTCTAGAGGTTCTACAGAATGTGTCAATACCCAATGATTTCCGTCTGCGGACGGGCGGCGTTTCACCTCCATGTCTGAAGCCAGGGGCACTCACGCCGCATTTTTGGTAGAGAGACCAGGCTATGCAAGAAAGGTAGCAGGTAAGTATGCCTTCACAGACAGAAGCCTCAGGGCCACTGGCACTGCGCCCGCTAGGCTCAACTGGCCTGCAGGTGACGCCGATCTGTATTGGGACTGCCCCTCTGGGGAGTATGCCGGAGACCTTCGACTACGAAGTTCCGGAGGAGCGCGCCCTGGCCACGATTCGAGCTTTCTTCGCGAGCCCTCTCAACTTCCTGGATACCGCCGCCTCGTACGGCGATGGTGAGAGCGAGCGCCGCATTGGAATCATACTCGGTGAGCTTGGCGGCCTTCCGCCCGGCTTTGTGCTGGTATCCAAGGCCGACCGCGATTTGCAGACCGGCATCTTCACCGGTGCGCAGATGCGGCGCAGCATTGAGCGCAGCCTGCGCCTGCTAGGCCTGGAGCAACTGCAACTCGTCTATCTCCACGACCCCGAGCACATCTCCTTTGCAGAGGCCATGCAGCCAGGTGGCCCCGTTGAGGTGCTACAGCAATGTAAAGAAGCGGGCTTGATCGCGCACCTTGGTGTTGCTGGTGGCCCAATCGACTTGATGGTCCGCTTTGTCGAAACCGGCCTCTTTGAAGCGGCTATTTCGCATAACCGCTTCACGCTCCTCAACAGGGAGGCCGAACCGCTCTGGGAGACATGCGCGCGCCGGGGAGTCGCAGCCCTGAATGCTGCACCATATGGGAGCGGTCTCCTGGCGAAAGGACCTGGAGCCTATCCACGCTATATGTATAACCAGGCATCGCCCGATTTGCTTCGACGCGCCAGACAGATGCAGGATGCCTGTGAGCGCTATGGCCTGCCATTGGCCGCGGCTGCGCTGCAGTTCTCGCTGCGAGATGCGCGCATCACATCCACGATTGTCGGTATGACCCGTCCTGAGCGGCTTACAGAGACGCTGAAGCTGGCGCAACATCCAATTCCGCATGCACTTTGGGCCGAACTCGATTCCATCTACTCGTCCTGAAGTGGCATCCTCTCATGAGGGCTTTACCTTTTCTGTCGTATAGCGTCTACCTTGATAAAGAGAGGATCAGTCTATGGCCGAGGTGCTTCCCATTGTTGATGCGCATGTGCATTTATGGAATCCTGAACAGTTCAGTATGCCCTGGCTGGCGGACATTTCTCGCTTAAATCGGCCCTATGACTTGCAGGACTACCGCGAGCAGACGCAGGGTCTCCCCATCATAGCCATGGTCTATATCGAGGTGGGGGTTGAGCCGCAGGAGGCGTTGCGTGAGGCGCGCCATGTCGTGGATCTTGCCCAGGAGGAGCCGCGGTTGCAAGCGGTCGTTGCTGCGGCGCCGGTCGAGCGCGGCGATGCCGTTCGCGAGCACCTGGAATCCCTGGTAGCCATCTCACCTCTCATTAAAGGAGTCCGGCGCAACCTCCAGGACGAAGCTGAGCCGGATTTCTGCCTGCAGCCCGATTTTATCGCAGGAGTGCGCCTGCTGGCAGAGTTTAAACTGTCGTTTGACCTCTGTATCAAACACTCGCAACTACCGTATGTCATTGAACTGGTGCGTCGCTGCCCGGATACAGCCTTTATCCTGGATCACCTGGGGAAGCCAGGCATCAAACAGCAGTTGCTCGCCCCTTGGCAAACAGACCTGCGCAAACTCGCTGAGTTGCCGAACGTCGTCTGTAAAATCAGTGGCATGGTGACCGAGGCCGACCACGAAGGCTGGCAGCCTGCCGACCTGGAACCATTCATCAATGTCGTGTTAGAGGCCTTTGGGGAAGAGCGTGTCCTGTTTGGCAGTGATTGGCCCGTTTCTTTGCTCGCATCACCGTACCGTCGCTGGTACGAGACGCTGGGAGCGCTCACCGCTCGCTTGCCGGTCTCAGCCAGGCGCAAGCTATGGGCAGAGAATGCACTCCGCTTCTATCGAATGAGTACATAAACACGCCATCTCGTTTTTTTTCATAAAGAGCTTTTGTGCTGATTCGCAGAATGAACACAACAATGAGCTGGTCCTTACACTGCTTCCTGTTCGTCAGGATCAGCGAGGGGAAGGGTAAACCAGAACGTCGATCCCACTCCCTTCGTACTCTCAACGCCGACCTCACCCTGGTGTTGCTCAACGATTGCTCGACAAATATACAGCCCTAAACCCAATCCCACACTGGAACCTCGCTGTCTCCTGATTCCCTCTATCTTGTAAAACCGTTCCCAAATCCGCTCCTGTTCGGTGGGGGTGAGTCCCGGTCCTTCGTCGCGCACTGAGATGCGAACCATAGTATCCTCCTTCTTCAGTTGAACATCTATTGGACAACCTACTGAAGAGTATTTCAGTGCGTTTGTCAGGTAGTTGCTGAGAACCTGCCCTATACGTTCAGGATCAGCAATAATCGGGGCTGTTTCCTCCTCTGCCAGATCTAAATGAATAGGGCGTGTGGGAATAGTACTGCGCTGGTCCTCGACCGTCTCACGTGCTATTGCTGCCAGGTCACATTCCACCAGGCGCATCTCGAACACATCAGACTCAAGACGTGAGATATCCAGCAAGTCACTAACCAGCCGGTTCTCGACATTGACCTGCCGTTCAGCACGTTCGAGCATCATTGGTATCTCTTCCAACATGCTCCGTAAGACGTCCCTATCGGCTGGTACTTCCCGCAAGCTACTTCTTAGTCGAAGTCTGGCCAACTGAACATTCCCCTTGATCGTAGTCAGTGGTGTCCTCAGTTCATGGCTGATGATGCCGAGAAAATCATCCATTCGACGGTTGGCTTCGCGCAAGGCCAGTTCATTTGCGCGCGCCTCTTCTCGTTCCTGCTGCATTCGTTCGCGTTCAGTGATGTCACGATTGATTTCTAGAATCGCGGTAGGCTGGCCTGAATCATCTCGTACGAGCACCTGGCGACTTTCAACGATCACCTGCGTTCCGTCCTGGCATGTATGTGTGACCTGCCCTTCCCATTGTCCATACAATGCAAGCAGATTATCGGTTACCTCACGAGAATGGGGAAAGCTTGTCTGGAGTAACTCGTGGGATATTTGACCAACAGCCTCCTGTTCTGTCCACCCGTAAAGGCGTTCCGCGCCCTTGTTCCAGGAGATGATGGTTCTAGCTGGTGTACGTACGATAATGGCATCGTGGGCTAATGTGATTAACTCGGCCATTTGTTGATTGCTAATACGCAGAGCTAATTCATTCGCACGCATCTCTGCTCGCTGACGAAGCAGTCGATCACGCTCAATTACCGTGGCTATCAGGTTCGCGACTGCTCCGGCCAGCGCGAGCTCTTCGGAGGTGTAAAGATGCTCCGCGCCACCGTAATCTAAGCTTACTAGGCCAACCAGGCGATCCCTGATCTTCATGGGAGCAATGAGTATCGTCCGAAGCCCTAAAGGGTTAGGATAGGAATCCCAGGGTTGCTGTGTCATATCAAACAACACGACCTCATTTGCCTGTAGGCGTTGGACAAAGGTCTGATCAGGACTATCCACAATCCGGTTCTCCTGCTGCTGCTCAGCCCACCATTGATGCTCCTGCTCGGGGGTGAGTCCGACCACGGCTACAGGGCGCAGGATCTCCGTCTTTGGCTCAGCGATTGAAATCGAGAGGCGCTGGCAGCCCAGGAAACTGCGTGTTAATTCAGCCATGCGTTGCGCGACTTTTTGTGTCGTAAGTTCTGTCAGTTCGCGAGTTTTGCTCTCGGTGTCATCTGTATCTTCAAATCCTTGCCCAATCAGTTGTATCATCGCTAGCATCGCATCAAGCGCTTCGCGCGTACGCTGTTCCAGTCGTCGTCGCTCAGTCACATCACGCGTCACGATGACCGCTTCCCGAATCTGGCCCTTGTCGTCCCGTACCGGCGATCCACTCACGTTCAGGAAAACGTCTGTCCTGTTCTGCTGCCGCAAGATAATATCCGCCGTGTGTAAGCCAGTAAGCGTCTCACCTTGCAAGACCCGCGTGACTGGGAGGTTCGAAATCTCGAACGGTTTCCCATTTTCGTCACGTGGGAGGAAGGATGAGATGCGTTCAGAAAAGGGGCGTGCCAGGTAGTCTGATTGCCTGGTAAACGGGTTGAAGGCCTGCGCGGCTGCATTGGTACGAATCACGCTGCCCTGGGTATCGTAGACATAGACACCGTCAGCCATTGCCTCAAAGATGGCTTCGACTTCACTTACACGCTCGGCCAACGCCTTCTCGAGCCGTTTGCGCTCTGTGAGATCAAGCACGAAACAGACCCAACGTAACGGGTCTCTTTCCATTAGCGCCGCGCCAATGAAAATGGGAACGCGACTACCATCCTTACGGATATACTCCTTCTCGAAAGGTGTGCATTCCCCTCGCTCATCGAGTTCTTTGATGGCATATTCGTCGAGCGGCGCATAATCAGGTGGTGTCATCTCACGCCAGCGAATGCGCTGGAACTCAAGATCTTCACGGTCATATTCCACAATATGTAGGAAGGCTTCATTGGCCTCGTAAATGCATTCCTGGTCCGCAAGCAAAATTCCTATAAGGTTGGAGTCGAAGAGGCGACGAGAGTACACCTGGCTTTTTTGCAAAGCGACATGCGCCGCTTCCAGTTCCCTACGGGCAGTGACAGCTTCAGCGCGAGCGAGCTCAGTTCGACTCACCACCAGGCTGATGGTTACGCCAATAATCAGAAAAAAGCATGTTTCGAAAATTTGCTGAAATGTATCAAGACTCCAATTACTCTGGGGCGATAGGATGATAAAATTCAATAGGATCGTTCCCCATAGTGTTGCGAAAAGACCTGGACCAGTACCCCAGATGAGTGCCACGACCGATATTACCAGGATACTGAGCAGGCCTGGTAAGGCAAACGTGAGAAATATGCTCCTTAGTAGGAGCGTCAGAATGATCGATCCCATAGGAAGAAGAAACGCAAAGAGATAACCTACTACAGGATGATTCCATGGCGAGGTGAGCCACTCGGGAGAGAAGGTTGAGGCTCTTAACCAGTAACGAATACGCTCCCAGGAGAGAGCAAACCACGGCGACATTAGCTAGTACTCCTTGTCTTACCTACAAGACTATCTCACTCATGTGTATTCCACGAAGAGTTTTCCGGGATAGTTTCAGGAACAGAGCCATTCCCCTCTCTGATATCCTTCAGTCTACAGGTTGCTTACATTTCATTACATATGCCTCAAGAACATAATGAATGTTCTCTCGAGGCATTTTTATCTATTATCCCCCAGCGGTTGTAATTAATCAAACCTGAAACTTTGTTACTTGCCAGAACGTAAAAAGTAAATAATAGGGTCTTTGACAAATTTCGTTTTGCACATTTAGCCATGGCTATGGTTTTTTTATTATTGATCTTCAGTTGTAATGATTTGTCAGAAACCTTGTAGAGCAGTTGATCACTATTTACCTGATGGGACGGAGCGCAAGATGCCAAGCAGCCATAATCAACTCGTAGAGGATAGACAAACCACCAACAAAACTATCTTACTTGTTGAAGATGATACTATAATTGCTGAGTTACTCGTTCAAATGATTACTCAAGAGACCTACTATCAGGTCTTCGCGGTTCCTGATGCGCCTGAAGCACTGGATCTTGTGAGAAATATCAAACCCCAACTCCTCATTCTGGATTATTGGCTGCCAACTATCCACGGCATCGAGCTATACGACCGTCTTCACAACACAGAAGGGTTAGAACAGGTCCCTACAATTATGCTCAGCGTAAATGCGCCACTACAGGAAGTCAAGCGACGCCAAATCACGTATATGAAGAAACCGTTTGACATGTACAAGCTCCTGGAAGCGATTGATAAGCTATTGGTCTAAACCCCTGCGACTTCCCGTCTGGGACCCGAGATGGGGCACCCGGTAATGGTGCTCTCCGTTGCCCGAATTATGCCCCTGATGAAGGGCTGATCCTCTCCGAATAATGCTAGCATGCGCTGTTGCCACTCGTCGCTCACTGTCTCGTTGACTTCCGGCCGCCCTGGCTCCCCGGTACCAGGGCATTGAAAAGCCGCTACCAGGCAGGAGTGCACAGTGTAGGCGCCCCTTGCCGGAGCGCGAGGTGTCCTCGCCTCCTCTCCCTTCCTCGCCGGCGCAGGCGGCAAAACAGGACTTTTAAATCACCATGCCCCGGTAATTCTCTAGTGTGGGAATGTTTGTTACCCATGCTATAATGTAGTGCCTGATAGTAACAAAGAGAGGGGAGCAAACTATGCATCAGAACCCCAATGGGCATGCACATTCAACTAACCAGCCCTCATCACTTGTGCTGGTTATAGATGATGAAGAGAATATCATAGATCTGATCAAGTTAGGGCTCAAGTACGAAGGCTTTGAGGTAGAAGCCGTCGGTGAAGGTGAGGAGGGAATAGCGGCTGCGCAACGGTCAAACCCTATCTTTATTATCCTTGACTGGATGCTCCCTGATATGGACGGGCTGGAAGTCTGCCGCCGTCTTCGTTCAAATCCGACAACGCAAGATATTCCTATTTTATTGCTCACTGCAAAGGACGAAGTAGGCAGTCGTGTTGCAGGATTGAATACGGGGGCAGATGATTACCTGACGAAACCTTTTGATTTCGAGGAACTGGTCGCTCGTATTCGAGCTATTCTCCGTCGTTTGAACCACGGCACCACAACGGAGAAGTCACAAATACTCCAGGTAGGCGATCTACAGATCAATCCTGCAACACACGAAGTCACACGCGCAGGGCGCCTGATCGATTTAACCGTTACAGAGTACAACCTTCTTTATCTATTTATGAGCCATCCAGGGCAGGCATTGGATCGTCAGACCATTCTCAATCAGGTCTGGGGATATGATTTTCTCGGTGAAACCAATATCATCGAGGTCTACATCAGATATTTAAGAGAGAAGATTGAGGATTCACCCAGCACTCCTCGCTTTATCCAGACCATACGCGGAGTAGGATATATTATGAAAGATTAAATAATCTGTAACGATCAGGTATACAATACACATCAGAGCCGGGCCACGTGTTATCTAACCACAGTGGTCTGTGCGAATTTCTCCGCCTGCCTTTTAGCACGACGACGAGCCAGCCAATCAGCAGTCCAACGAAACAGCATAATAAAGACGTACAACTCAAGCACTCCCTCGAGATAACCACCACCTTCGTACCTGAAACTTATATACGATTTCAACCGTGTGCTACATAACTGAAGGGACTCTTTGTAAGCTCCTTCTTTATGCAAGTCTGTTTATGCATATAGACAGACTGGATGTAACCACCGTGAAAGAGGAAATAATATGAAATCGAATATACGTGTCCCTGAAGATGTACAGAATGCAGGTCGAACTGCCGATCGTGCTGCGCGGAGTGCGGCGTCCAGTCGCTGGATGATCATGCTTGCCCGCCTTGGCTACGCGATGAAAGGCATAGTCTATCTCATTATCGGCTGGTTAGCAGTGCAGTTGGTGATTGGTGCTGGCGGCGGAACAACGGATCAGAGAGGTGCTCTTCAGACCATTTACGAACAGCCCTTTGGAAAATTTCTGCTTGCCGTGGTTGCTATTGGCCTTCTTGGCTTCGCGATCTGGTGCTTTATCCAGGCATGGTTTGACACGGAAGGCAAAGGGAGCGATGCCAAAGGGATAATCGGACGTTTGGGCTATGCTGTGACAGGTATATCTTACGCACTTCTGGCATTTGGAGCTTTCCAACTAGTTGCAGGGGCGGGATCGAGCAGCGCTACAAAAAGTTCTACAACCACGACCCAGGATGTGACTGCACAACTGCTCAGACATTCATGGGGGGTTGCTTTGGTAGTCATCCTTGGCATCATTGTCATCGGCGTTGCCTGTTACCTGTTCTCTAACGCGTATACCGCCCGGTTTCAGCGCCGACTCCAGTTGGCAGGGCTGAGCGCCCAGGTTAGGAGAGGGGTAATCTTCCTTGGCCGATTTGGATATACAGCGCTCGGCATCGTCTTCGGCCTGATTGGCCTCTTCTTGATTGTAGCTGCCTTACAACACAACCCACATCAGGCGAGAGGTTTGGACGGGGCATTACGGACACTCATTCAACAGCCGTTTGGCCCGGTGTTATTGGGTATCGTTGCGCTTGGACTGGTGACCTATGGTGTCTATTCTTTCGTAGAAGCTCGCTATCGCCGAATTGCCGTTAATTAATAGATGGTACAATGGAGTGTGCTATTCGGTTATGAAGTGCTAGCACTCTCTGCTTGAAGAGGGGACAAAGTATCTAACCAGCCATTCACCGCGTGTACCTCGACTTCATAGTCCTGCGCCCGGTCGTGTGGGATATACGGAAGCAGATGGCCCACAAGCGGCTGACCAGCTTTGACTGCCAATAAATTCTCTTTCGCTTGTTTAACAAACAATGCCAGTCCACTGAGTGGGTCGCCAAGCTGAGACTCTAGCTCTCTCCAAAGCGTTCCAAATTCGTCCGGTAACTGCTCCATGGCCAGCGATGAACGTGTTGTGACAAACAACGGACCGCTGGAATTCTGCCGCTGGCGTAACCATCGCTTAATAGAGTTCGTGAATGTTCTCGCTTTCGCATGGCTCCCAGGCAAGTCTATTCGTCCTAACGCTTCGAGAATCCGGAACAGCATGTCTTCATCACAAAGACCTAAATGTTCCGCCATGAGCAAAATGCGCAGCCGCCGCGCCATCTCAGGATGCACAAGAGCGACATTCATCGTGTCCTCCATTTTTGGAGACCCCTGGCTTCAGCCATGGGGAGGAAAAAATGGCTGGCCGCAGCCAGGAAAAACTCCAGCCATTTGATAAATGTCGGTATATATGATATACTTTTGGCATGGATAGAACGATTGTGGTACAACTGAACCCGACACCAGAACAGGCTTCCATTCTGGCTCGCACGCTGCACGAGCATACGGCCTGTTTCAATGCGGTAGCGCGTGAAGGGTTTGAGAAGGGATGCAGCAATGGCGTAGAACTGCACAAAGCCACCTACTATCCGTTGCGTGCCGAGTTTCCCGACCTTCCTGCTCAACTGGTCTGCGCGGCCCGTGTGAAAGCCACCGAAGCGGTGAAGTCTGCGCTCACCTGGCAGAAGAAACACGCGGCTCGCTATCCCAAGCTGGTTGAGAAAGCGAAAAAGCACGGCACAGCGCCTCCCACGTTCAAACCGGTTCGTTGCCCACACAGTGCGTGTGCCTGTATCCGCTATGACCAGCGTTCCTACTGGGTCAAGTGGGAGAGCATGGCCGCTAGCCTGGCAACGGTAGCAGGGCGTCTTGAGATGGGTTTCACCGTCCCAAAGCACGCTGCTCACTACGTCGGCGGCAAGGTCTGTAGTGCCGATCTGTGCTACCGCCAGGGGCGCTACTTCCTGCATATCGTGGTCTCCATCCCTGCCCCGCACGTTCCACCCTCCCATGAGGTGATTGGTGTCGACCTGGGACTGAATAGACCCGCTGTGACCTCCAAGCGCGCGTTCCTGGGTGAGAGACGGTGGAAAGAGCAGGAGCGTCGTATCTTCCGTCTTCGTCGCAAGTTGCAAGCCAAAGGCACCAAATCTGCTACAAGGCACCTGAAGAAGCTTTCGGGTCAACTGTTTCGGCAGAGAAGAGACCATGACCATGTGTTGAGTAAAAGGATCGTGCAACAGGCCACGCCAGGGAGTACCATCGTGCTTGAGAACTTGACGCATATTCGTGAGCGTGTCACTCACAAAAAAGGGGAAGGACAGCGCCGTCTGCATTCCTGGTCGTTTGCCCAGTTCCATCGCTTCCTCAGTTACAAAGCAGAGGCGCGTGGGATGGAAGTGGTCAAAGTTGACCCCCGTCACACCAGCCAGCAATGTAGCAGGTGTCAGCATCAAGCCCGAAACAACCGTCGCTCTCAAAGTCTCTTCCTCTGTCGTCAATGTAGGTACTGCTTAAATGCAGACCTCAACGCTGCTTACAATATTCGGGAGAAGTACTTGACTTCTCTTGCCGACTTCGGTACATCCTTAGTCGGTGGGTCGCCCAGTCAAGCGGCCTATCGTCTCGACTCTTCGGAGTCAGGGACAAGCCCCCGGCTTGAGCCGTGGGGTACTTGACGGTCATCCTATGCTTCGATTCGTTACAACATGTGGAAAACAGTTGGTGATACATAGCGATGTTAATACGTATCAAAAGGCATGCAGCAACACACTTAATCACTTCATCTCGCTGTGTTGCAAAAAAAATACTGATCTGATACAGTTGGCGGAGACAAGTAAAAGAGGACCGCCATGGCGGATCAGTACCCATCCAAAAGTTTTTTCAATGATAATGACCGGATCATCACAACCTATCTGTAAAGGATGCGGGCAATCGATCAATGGGCGCTATCTTACGGCCCTGGGGGCGACTTGGCATCCAGAGCATTTTGTCTGTGCTATCTGCCATCAACCTATAGACAACACCCAATTCAACGTACACGAGGGCAAGCCCTATCATCCCACATGTTATCGCGATCGCATCAGTCCACGTTGCGCGTATTGTCACCAGCCTATTCTGAGCCAATACTACACGCACGAGGGCGCGTCCTATCATACAACGTGTTACCGCGATCATGTCGTTCCCCGTTGTGCCTATTGTAGCAAACCACTCATGAGTAAATACCTGGTAGATCACTGGGGAACGAAATACTGTGAGGAACACCAGAGCCAGTATCCCCAGTGTGCCTTCTGTGGGCGTCTCGTTCCTCCACGGCAACAGGATCATGGTTCTCTGTCGAGTGAACAGGTGCGCTGTCCCACCTGTCGAGCGAGTGCCGTTGAGTCGCTTCCCCGCGCTCGCACCCTGTTCCAGGGTTTGATGCAGCAGCTTAATGCGCAGGGCTTACTCTACAATACCATACCGCTTCAGATTGAGCTGGTTGACCGGGCCAGGTTGGCTCAACTCATGAATGGACGGAGCGGAGCAGATACGCTTGGTGTCACCATGCATTCAATGCATATGCTGAATGGGCAGGTCGTTCGTACAGAAGTGAACGGTATTGCAGTACTGCGCGGCCTCCCCTCAACCCTCTTCCTGGGCGTTTGCGTTCATGAGTTGGGCCATGCCTGGCTTGCTCTACAAGGGATACAAAACTTGCCTTCCTGGGCAGAGGAAGGCTTTTGTGAACTGCTCTCCTACCGCTTCTATAGCGAACTGAAGACAGACGAGAGCCGTTACCGTGCTGAGGGTATTGAGAAAAACCCCGATCCCGTCTATGGCGAAGGTTTTCGCCGTGTGCGTGCCGTGTCGGACCGCATAGGGTTTCAGCGATTCGTGGAGACATTGAGAACGACGAAGCGGATGGCCTCGATCTAGATCCAGGACTCAGGCCACTTAACGCTTTTGCTGGCCCTCGACGGGCTTCTCTACAAACAACGCCGCATCAGGTTTTGGAAACGAGCGTACCAACAAGCTCCTCGTGTGCAACCGCCTCCTTAGAGCCATAATTGGTTGTGTTAGATCATCGTGAGCAAGTGGTGATACCTCAACCAATTATAGTGATGGATTTGTGATACCCGTCGATCATAATTAAAGCTGAGGGCACATTGTATAATCATGCAAGCATTAAGCGGAAGGAAATCTCTTGCTACACCTACAGAACCGCACTCACTTTAATCGCTACCGGCAGATTGCCGAGGTATTGCTTCATCACGGAATGGGATACCTGCTCAGTACCTTCGGCCTGGAGCGTTTTGTGCCACTCCGCGGGGGAATACGCCGCTATGCGGGGCCCGGGCATCACTACACCAAACCTGAGCATGTGCGTGTGGCGATTGAGGAACTTGGTGCTACCTTTATCAAGCTAGGTCAGATTCTCTCAACCCGCTCTGATATCTTGCCCCCTGAGTACATTGCGGAGCTTACTAAGCTGCAGGATCAGGCGCCACCGGTGGACAGCGCAGTGATCGAGGAGATGATTGTTGAAGAATTCGGTTGTCCCATCACCAAAGTTTTCGCCACGTTCGACCCGGTGCCAGTAGCAGCGGCTTCTATCGGCCAGGCTCATGCAGCAACTTTGCCTGATGGCAAAGAAGTCATCGTCAAAGTGCGCCGACCCGGTGTCGTTGAACAGATAGAGGAAGACCTGGAGATTATTCAAAACCTGGCAGTTACGGCCAGTCGTCGCTGGGAATTCGCCGATCACTACGACTTGCCTGGACTCGCCCAGGAGTTTGCTCAAACCTTACGGTCGGAACTTGATTATATTCGTGAAGGACGCAATGCAGAGCGTTTCGCCGTCAACCTTGCGAATAATCCTTCCATTCATGTTCCCCGCATATACTGGGAGACGACTACTGCTCGTGTACTTACCCTTGAACGCATTCGAGGCATAAAGATAAATGACCTTGCCGC
>JBGQJX010000078.1:0-12480 GCA_041499255.1 Ktedonobacteraceae bacterium
CGCCTAAAGGCGATGGTGGCGGTCACGTGGTGACGTTGACCATCTCGCACTCAGATCACTCCGCGCGCACTTCCAGCGTGGCCTATAACCACTATTCGATGCTTGCTACCATCGAAGGGGGCTGGAAGTTGGGATGCCTGGAGTTCACATGTGATACCGCTAACGTGACGCCGATGAGCGACCTGGTTGGTCCGAAGGGATAACAAGATAATCGTCCCCTTTGGCTCGCCATTGTATGTGGCGAGTCAAAGGGGACGATTGTAAAATGCCAACATGAAAACCTATCAAGAGATGGGTGTAGAAAGGAGAAGGCGACATGCCAAAAGTCCAGGTAAACGGGTTAACCATGAACTACGACCAGCAGGAAGCTGGAGAGCCTCTCGTCCTTATCCCTTATTTGGCGGCTGATTATGCATGTTATGCTTTTCAGGTCGCAGACTATGCAAAGCACTTTACCTGTATCTCAGTCGATCCACGAGGCGCCGGTGAAACTGACAAACCTGATGGAACCTACTCCACCGAGCTTTTTGCCGATGATATCGCCGCGTTTATGCAGGCGTTGGGCATACAGAAAGCCCATATCGCCGGTCTTTCATTGGGCGCAGCCACGGGGATGTGGCTGGCGGCCAGGTATCCTGAAAAGGTCAAGTCATTATCCCTTCATAGCGGATGGGCAAAAACTGATCCTTTTCTCAAGGTGGTTGTAGAAGGCTGGCAGGTGATTGCGAAGGGCCTGGGAAGCGTCCCAGAGATGGTTATTCTTGGTATATTTCCATGGTGTTATACTCCCGAACTCTACGCAGCAAGGCCTGACTACATCCAAGCGTTGTCTGATTTTGTCAGGAGCAGACCCACACAGCCGCTGGATGCATTCGTGAGACAATCAAACGCAGTGATCGCCCATAACGCGATGTCTCAACTTGGGAAGATCGAAGCGCCGACGCAAATTACTTTTGGGCAGTACGATATGATCACGTCAACCCGTTTTGCAGATCCGATGAGGCAGAACATCCGGCGTAATGAGTTTGTGATTTTTGAGGGCTGTGCTCACGCGCCGATTTATGAGAAAGTTGAGGAGTTTAACTAGACAACCTTAGAATTTCTGAAGCGGCACTCTGGATAGGCTTGCCATTCTTCCAGGCTCTTGACTCTTTCCAAAAAAACTTCTAAAATCTCTAATAACTTGTTTATGACTATGAGATTTTAGAGGTTTTCATGCATATCGTTGCTATTGGTACCGATCACAGCGCTGCCCCTATTGCATTACGTGAGCGGTTAGCTGGCGCGCGGCGCCTGTTACCAGAGGCGCTGCGGGCTGCGCAACCAATCGTGAGAGAGAACATTCTGCTCGCAACCTGCAACCGCATAGAAGTGTATGCCGTCTCTCCAGATATCAATGATGGTCGAACGAATCTCCTGCGTATCCTCAGCGAAACTTGCCAGGTTGAACTGGCTGAACTGCATGCGCACTGTTATATCTTTAGCGATGAGGAAGCAGTGAGACATCTTTTTGAAGTGGCCTGCGGCCTTCAATCGCTTGTGCCAGGAGAGTCACAGATACAAGGACAGGTTGCACAGGCTCTCGAACTTGCCCAGAGTGCTGGCTGCGCTGGCCCGATTACTTCGGCGTTGTTTCGGGCTGCCATAGTAGCGGGAAAGCGCGCGCGGAGTGAGACAGGCATTGGTCGTCATACGGCGTCTGTAAGCTCTGTAGCAGTGCAATTAGCCCGGCAACTCTTTCCCACGCTCAATGAAGCCTCGGTATTGTTGATAGGTTCTGGCCAGATGAGCGAACTGGCGGCGCGCACTCTCTGTGATAGCGGTGCGCAGCAACTCACAATCATCAATCGCACCCGGGCACACGCTGTTGACCTTGCTCAACGTCTTGGGGCAGTCCACCGCTCCTTCACCGAGCTTGCAGACGCTTTAGCAGATGCAGATGTAGTGATCAGCTCGACGACCGCGCCGCGAGCTGTCATCACCCATGAACTTATGCAAAGAGTAATGCAGCAGCGAGCAGGTCGTTCGCTGCTCCTGATTGACATTGCTCTTCCGCGTGATGTTGAGCCCACGGTTGACACTTTGCCGGGAGTGCATCTTTACAACCTTGATGACCTGCAAGCCGCGGTCAGTGAGGGTATTCGCCTGCGTTTGCAGGAAGTTGAACTTGTCCAGTCGATTATTGTCCAGGAAGTCAGTACGTTCGAGCGCTGGCTGCGTTCACTGAGCGTTGTGGATGCCATTAATGATCTGCGGCAATACGCTGATGCACTACGTCATCAAGAACTGGCACGAGCTATGCAACAATTGCCATCATCATTGACTGAGCGGGAGGCTGCAGCCGTCCAGGAATTGACGACCCGCCTTGTAAACAAGCTTTTACACAAGCCCCTGTCGCGCCTCAAGGATGCCGCTGCTGAAGGCCAGGGACATATATATACCGAGGCACTCCGCTATTTATTTGATTTAGAGGTAAAATCTGATGAAACACATCATAGTAGGGACGCGAGCCAGCAAACTGGCGTTAGCGCAGACACAAACAGTGGTCGGACGGCTGCAACGGCAATGGCCCGACCTGTCGATCACTACCGAGCACATTCGCACGAGGGGTGATCGTAACACCGATGTTCCTTTAACGCAGGCGGGTGGGGACGGCATTTTTGTGACAGAGATCGAGGAAGCCTTGCAAAAGGGACGCATCGACCTGGCTGTGCATAGCCTCAAAGACCTGCCTACGGCCCAGCCGGAAGGCTTGCAACTGGTGGTCATTGGGCCGAGAGAGGACGCGCGCGATGTGCTCATCTCACGCGAGCCGGTTGCTATGAGTGAACTTCGTGGACGTATAGGCACATGTAGCCTGCGGCGCATGGCCCAGATGCGCGCTTTGTATCCCGACGTGGAGATTTTCCCACTACGTGGGAATGTCGATACACGCCTGCGTAAACTTGATGCTGGCGACTATGATGCTATTGTGCTGGCGGCAGCCGGGCTGCACCGTCTAGGCCTGCAGGAACGCCTCGCTGATCGTCTTATCTATTTGCCTCTCGAAACGATGATGCCAGCGCCCGGGCAGGGAGCACTGGCCCTTGAAATACGAGATGAAGCAGCAATGCAGGCACTGGTTGCCCCGCTCAGCGACTTGACGTTACATGCAACTACCATGGCAGAGCGTATGTTCATGCGCAGGCTCGGAGCAGGCTGTTTGCTGCCTGTCGCCGCTTATGGTGAAATTGTGGGCGAGGAACTTACGCTGATGGGGTTGGTGATTAGCATGGATGGGCAGCGCCAGGTGCGAGTCCAGCAAAGCATAGTGTGGACAACGCGAACTCCACTTGCTTATGCCGAACAACTTGGGACGAGGTTGGCAGAGCGCGCGCTGGATCAGGGGGCATATGACATTATTCACTCTATGGAGACTGGCAGACTAGAGGAGCATCAACATGTCTAAGAGCGACATTACAGCGCCTCCCTTGCCTGGAAAACGCATCCTGGTAACACGCACCCATGAGCAAGCGCACGCGCTCAGCGATCGCTTGAGGGCATTGGGGGCAATACCTGTTGAGTTTCCTACTATACGTATTGAAGCTCCCCTGGATTGGACGCCGCTGGATGAGGCATTACAACGGCTTTGTGTGCTAAACGAAGCAAGAGACCCTTACTATGCCTGGCTCATCTTTACCAGCGCCAATGGAGTGAGAAGTTGTTTCGACCGCCTCTCCGAGCTGGGCTACACGGAACGGGTGGGACAAGCCCTGGCGAGCGTTCGCGTGGCAGTGATTGGCCCGGCCACTGCTGCCGCGCTAGCACAGTATGGCGTTACAGCGGACCTGGTACCGTCCGAATATATAGCGGAGCGGGTGGTCTCAGCCCTGGTTGAAGATTGCCAACGGCGTGGAGAAACAGTAGTGGGGAAGCGGGTGTTGTTGGCGCGCGCTGCTGAGGCGCGTAAGGTTTTGGTTACTGGTCTACAGCAGGTGGGGGCAGTAGTGGACGAAGTAGCCGTTTACCGCACGGTTACCGCTGCTGACAATGATGAATGGGGACGTGAAGTGCTGCGCCTCTTACAATCCCAGCAAATTGATGTGCTCACTTTCACCAGTTCGAGTACCGTTCGTCATTTTATGCACTGGCTCGCGGATTGTGCATTAGAAACCGGAGTGACACCAACGGACTTTGTAACGCGCAATCCACATCTCAAAATAGCTTGTATTGGCCCAATCACCTCACAGACTGCACGTGAACTGGGCCTGGAAGTCGCAATCCAGGCGAAGGAGTTTACCATTGACGGTCTTGTGGGGGCAATAGTTGAACATGAGGGAAGACATTGACTGATTCTACTATAGCAACACAACACGAGCAGGCGACTGCTCCGATGAAACCAAAGCAGCCACGGCAATTGGTGCGCTTTACCTTCTACAAACTTGATCCACAATGGCAGCGCTTACCCGCGGAAATTCGCCAGCAAGGGAAACAGGAACTGCTCCAGGCTTTGGATGACTTTGCTCAACATACGCTCATCAGAAGCTTTGGCCTGTATGGATTGCGCGCGGATTGCGACTTTATGCTCTGGCAGGCCTCGACTGATGTTGAAGACCTGCGAGGTCTCAGCAGCTGTGTTCGTCGCAGCGCCATGGGTCCCTATCTGAGCGAGGCGCAAGCCTTTCTTTCGATGACCAAACGCTCGATCTACGTTGGGAAAAATGCTCGCGGCGCGCATGATCCCCGGCTCGTCATCACGCCCGAGGATAAAAAGTACCTGTTTGTCTACCCCTTTGTGAAGACACGGGCCTGGTATGCCCTGCCAATGGAAGATCGCAAGCGTATGATGAACGAACACATCCGGGTTGGGCTGACTTATCCAACGGTATCGCTGAACACGACCTACTCCTTCGGCCTGGACGACCAGGAATTTGTGGTCGCTTTCGAGACGGATAACATCAGCGATTTCCTTGATCTTGTGCAGGAATTGCGCGAGACAGAAGCCAGTAGTTACACACTGCGCGATACACCTATGTTTACCTGCATCGCGCAGCCTTTACATGAAATATTGGAAGCGATAGGAGCATAGGGGAAGTTCATGAGCGACCAGACCCAAAAGGTCAACGAGCTGAATCTAACGCATTCTCATGCCCTTTTTAAGGAAGCGCAGAAACTTTTGCCCGGAGGCGTCAATAGTCCCGTGCGGGCCTTCCGTGGAGTGGGGGGCGAACCCATCTTCATCGATCATGCCAGCGGGTCATATCTTTATGACGTGGATGGTCATCGCTACCTGGATTATGTCCAGTCATGGGGACCAATGATCCTGGGACATGCGCATCCCGTGGTACTAGAGGCAGTCATACAGGCGAGCAGGCGCGGTTTTAGTTTCGGAGCGCCCACGCAAGCCGAGAACGAGCTGGCGAAACTGGTCATTGGGAGCGTGCCTTCGATTGAGATGGTACGCTTCGTCAATTCAGGCACCGAGGCAACGATGAGCGCTTTGCGTCTGGCGCGGGCGTATACGGGGCGCAACAAAATCATCAAGTTCAGCGGCTGTTACCATGGTCATGCCGACATGCTGCTGGTTCAGGCTGGCTCTGGAGTCGCAACAATGGGCCTGCCTGATAGTCCTGGGGTGCCAGCAGAGACAACGGGGAATACTCTCGTAGTGCCCTACAACGATAGCGCAGCTTTAGAAAGGCTGTTTCGCAGCTATCACCGGGAGATTGCAGCCGTCATCGTTGAGCCTGTGGCGGCTAACATGGGTCTTGTCCTGCCACAGCCAGGTTTTCTGGAAACAATGCGCGAGCTGACCAGAACGTATGGAGCGCTGCTGATCTTCGATGAAGTAATGACTGGATTTCGTATAGCCATAGGAGGTATGCAAGAGCGAACAGGCATTATGCCTGATTTAACCTGTCTGGGGAAGATCATCGGTGGCGGCCTGCCCGTTGGTGCGTATGGCGGGCGTCGCGATGTGATAAAGCTTGTTGCTCCGGCAGGAGCGATGTACCAGGCGGGCACGCTTTCTGGCAATCCACTGGCGATGGCGGCTGGCATTGCGACTCTTACGGAGTTGCAAAAACCTGGGCAGTATGAAAAGCTTGAGCAAAAAGGGCAGTTACTCAGCGAAGGCATATCTCAGGCAATCCGTGAGAGTGGGGTGGAGGCGCAGATAGTGAGGATTGGCGCACTATTCTGCCTGTTTTTTACCGCGCAGCCAGTAGTCGATTACGCCAGCGCCAAAACATCGGACACGTCCCGCTTTGCGCGTTTCTTCTGGAGTATGTTGCGGCAGGGAGTTTATCTGCCGCCGTCGCAGTTTGAGGGCTGTTTTATTTCGTTGGCGCTTGAGGATGAGATGATCGAAGAAACTGTGAGGGCTGCAAAGGTAGCATTGAGGGAGTGTTTGTAGGTCATGTAATGTTTGTCATCGGACCCTACATATGTTTTAAGAGGAGTTTAAGATATGGGTAATTTTCCTGTGGTGCGGATGCGGCGGATGCGGCAGAATGAGAGGCTGCGTGGGTTGGTGCAGGAGACGCGGCTGTCGGTTGAGCAGTTGATTTATCCGCTTTTTGTTGCCGAGGGGCTGAGTCAGCCTCGCGAAATTGCCTCGATGCCTGGGATTATGCAGTGGCCACTGGAGCAACTGGGTCGCGAAGTAGAACGCGTTGCGCAATTGGGGATTCCAGCGGTGCTGCTCTTTGGCATTCCCAATGAGAAGGATGAGGTTGGTTCACAGGCGTATGATCCGCATGGCATTATCCAGCAGGCTACTCGGCTCATTAAGGCTGAGGCGCCGGGCATTGTAGTGATGACGGATGTCTGCTTGTGCGAGTATACCAGCCATGGGCATTGTGGTGTAATTCGTGATGGTGAGGTGCAGAATGACGAATCGCTGGGTCTGCTCGGCCAAATGGCCCTGTCGCATGTTGAGGCGGGAGCGGACCTTGTGGCTCCATCTGACATGATGGATGGACGCGTTGGGGCTATTCGTCACGCGTTGGATGAGCATGGGTTCAGTGCGACGCCGATTATGGCCTACTCAGCCAAGTATGCTTCGGGTTTCTATGGACCATTTCGCGAAGCGGCAGGCTCTGCGCCGCAGTTTGGGGACCGCCGCTCCTATCAGATGGATCCAGCCAACGTGCGTGAGGCCCTGCGGGAGGTTGACCTTGATATTGAAGAGGGGGCCGATATTGTGATGGTGAAGCCCGCGCTGGCCTACCTGGATGTGATTCAGCAGGTACGGAACCATTGTGATCTGCCAATCGCGGCCTATAACGTCAGTGGCGAATACGCGATGATTAAAGCTGCCGCTCAACAGGGATGGCTTGATGAACGTAGGGTAACCATGGAGGTGCTGACCGGTATAAAGCGGGCGGGCGCTGACATGATTATTACGTACTTTGCTCCACAGGTAGCCCAGTGGTTGCAAGAAAAATAGATAGATAAAGGAATATAGAAACAGATATGCAAACAGAGCAACAAATAGCAGTTGTCCCACGTAGCGGTAAGGCGCGTTTTCTAGATGCCTGCCACCATCGACAGCCCGATGCCACGCCGATATGGTTTATGCGGCAGGCGGGCCGCTGTATTGCTGAATATCGTGAGTTGCGTAAGCGCTACGATATCCTGACAATGGCAAAAACGCCTGAACTCTGTGCGCAGGTGACCCTGATGCCTGTCGAAAAGTTCGGCGTGGATGGAGCTGTACTCTATGCTGATATTATGCTGCCACTGGAGGGTATGGGCATCTCCCTGGAAATCCAGCCGGATATCGGTCCCATTGTTCACAACCCTGTGCGCACAATGCAGGATGTCGCGGCCCTGCGTGTTCCACTGGCTGAAGAGTCAACGCCTTATGTGATGGAAGCGATTCGCCTTGTGCGGAGAGAGTTGGCCGGAAAACAGGCGGTGATCGGCTTCTCCGGGGCACCTTTCACATTGGCCTGCTATTTGATCGAAGGTCGCCCTTCACGCGATTATGCCCTTGCCAAGGGGTTAATGTATAGCCAGCCAGAGGTCTGGCATGAACTGATGGATAAGCTGACTGAGGTGGTTTCCCGCTACCTGGTCGCGCAGATTCAGGCCGGGGTGGACGTTGTACAGTTATTTGATAGCTGGGTTGGCGCTCTTGGCCCCAGTGTCTACCAGCAATATGTGCAGCCGTATTCCCGGCGCATCTTCGAGGCAGTCAAGCGCGCTGGCGCTCCATCGATTCACTTTGGCACCGGCACGGCCAGCCTGTTGGAGTTAATGGCTGAAGCTGGGGGAGATCTCATCAGCGTAGATTGGCGTGTTGAGCTTGACGAAGCCTGGGCGCGCATTGGCTACGAGCGGGGTATTCAGGGCAATCTCGATCCGACGCGCCTGCTGGCTTCCTGGGAGGTCATCGAGGAAGGCGCGAACGATGTGTTACGACGAGCTGCCGATCGACCCGGACATATCTTCAACCTCGGACACGGCGTGCTGGCTGCAACACCGCCGGATATGTTGCGGCGGCTGGTTGATGCTGTACACGAGGCAAGCGCCCGTGGGTAGGGGTAGCCAGGTAGAAAGAGTAAGTGTTTATGGCAATCAATACACGTGTCGGCGTCATGCTCATGACCTACGGTTCGCCTACTACGTTGGATGATATTCCGGCGTATCTGCAAAATATACGCGGGGGGCGAGCTGCTGATGAAGAACTGGTAACCGAATTTCGACGGCGTTACAAGCTGATCGGGGGCTCACCGCTGCCGCGTATTACCCGCGAGCAAGCGGCGGCTTTGCAGGAGGAATTGAATCGCCAGCATCCCGCAGGACCAACCTTCCTTGTTGTGGCCGGGATGCGGTTTGCTCCACCATTTATTGCTGATGTGCTGCCGGAAGTTACGGTAGATGTGAACCGCCTGATTGGTGTCATCATGTCTCCCCAATATTCGCCAATTATCATGAGTGGTTATGTTCGCGCGTTAGAAGACGCTGTTATACACCTGCAGCGAAAAGATCTCGCAGTGAAGGTCGCGGGAGACTGGCATCTTCAACCCTTCTTTTTACAGGCTCTGGCCGAGCGCGTGCAGCAAGCTCTGAAATGTTTTCCGGCGGAAGTGAAAATGCGCGTGCCGGTGCTTCTCACGGCGCACAGTATGCCGAAACGGGTGGTAGAGAAGGAACCTGATTATATTCAGAGTCTCAAGGAAACGGCGGCTGCGGTGGCTGAGCTGGCTGGTTTGACGCCTGATCGCTGGATGTTTTGCTACCAGAGCGCGGGTCACACACCCGAGGAATGGCTCAAGCCAGACTTTGCTGATGTAATGCCTGAACTCAAGGCTGCCGGGCATTCGCACGTGCTGATTGCCCCGGTGCAATTCCTGGCCGATCACCTTGAAATTCTTTATGATATCGAGATCGGGGCGCGTGAACAGGCGGAAGCGGCTGGTATAGTCTTTGCGCGTACCGAGTCACTAAATACTTCACCGCTCTTTATCAAGGCGCTTGCCGCGGTGGTGACGGAGACGATGGGAACAATGGGAACGATGGAAGCCTGACTTCTGAGAGAAGGAGAGATGAAAGCAGAGTGTTTGAGTAATCTATATCATCTTTTGTCACGTATGTACAAATGATGGCGCTGCAAAGAGCTTTCGGGTAGCGCTAGATGGATTGAAGACATTCTGGTTTCATTTCTGTCGCTGATTTGTTCAGCAATTTCATGAAGAAAGGATTCATTATGAGCAGTATTCGTTTCGTCCCAACCTGGCTGCATGGTATCTTCGATTATATCGGGGGCATTGGTTTAATTGCAGCGCCGTTCGTTTTTGGATTTTACAATGTGGGTGGGATAGCAGTTATCCTGCCAATGGTTCTTGGTGTTGGTCTTATTCTCTATAGTCTCTTGACTGACTACGAGCGCGGCATTCCTGCGCTGAAGTTTATTCCGATGCCAGTGCACCTGGTGCTGGATTTCGCTGCATCCGCGCTGCTGGCTGCTTCGCCATTTCTGTTTGGTTTCTGGACACAGGCTCCGAACGTCTGGTTACCGCATGTTATCGCGGGCGTTGGCGTGATTGTCCTGGTCTTAGTTTCGCAGACACGCCCACAGGTGAGAGCGAAGGTTGTGGCGTAAGCACAGAGTTATCCGATGGATTCGGGCGGGTATTCGCTGGAACCGAAAGAGCGGGGCTATATCTAGAATTTACTCCATTCTAGATATAGCCCTGGCTGATTTCACCGCTTGTCTCCCTATGTTGGAAACGGAGGCTTTGACTTCTGGCGGTCCCAGAAGAATGCTCCTGGAACAATGATGATGAACCAGAAAGTTCCGCCACTCAGGATGATCAGCATGCTGTGATCATTATTTTGATCGCTCAGTAAGAAAAAGACAAGAGCGTATCCTTCCACGATTCTAGAAAATATGCGCCGGGGCAGGTCAGATCTTTGCGCACTTCACAGTGGCCGACGATGTTAGTTTTGGGAACCTGGGGATAGTATGCGTGAATAAGCCGGGCTGTGGACTCGATCTGAGGAAGCGGCGGTGTGCCCGTTTCATAGTTGCCGGAAAGCGCAATGGCGACGCTGCGCGTGTTGATATGCCAGTCCCCTGCGTGCCAGCCGATGTGGCTATCCTCCAGGAGCCGTTCGGCGCTGCCATCTGGCCGGATAAGCCAGTGATAGGCGAAGAAAACCATGCGTCCCTCGCGGAAGTGGTTGGACCAGATCGGCTGTCCTCGCACCTCGTGGCCCAATACGTTCCCGGCCAGATACTGAAAGGCATATTGCCTGACCAGGCCAATGGCGGAGAGCCTGTCCAGGCTGATCGCCGGATCCTCCTCAGTGTGGTGAATCACGATCGTATCAACGGGCTGCCTGGCAGTATCCAGGTCAGGCCCGGTTTCTGCCAGGGGCAGCTCCTGGCGCACCAGCAGTTCCGCTACCAGCGCATAGACCTGGTTTCTGAAGGCCTTGAGCTGTGGATCGTTGTGTACCACGGGAAAAAACAGGGCCGATAGTTCATCTTCCAGGCGTCTATACCAGTTGGGAGAATACAAGCGACTCTCCCAGTATGCGCGTTCAAAATCCAACATGTTCTTCTACTACCTTATTAAAGGATACGGGGAAAGCCTTGTTACCAATACTATATCATCGTGGTGAATGGATTACCTCTTTCTCTGTGACAAATCACTTGACTTTTCCTGGCGCGATACATTATTATATCTTCATAAGTTTCATATATTCGAAATTTCTAAAATTCTAATCCACATTTGCCACCATTTCAGGCTTCCACTCGCATCGTTGCGAGTATTGAGATACGTCGTAAGTTATCAATTACACACAATGGAGGTGCATATGCCGCCAGTAGACAAAGTTGACCGCACGTTGGACTGCCTGAAAATGCTCTGCCCCGTACCTATCATCAAGATCAGCAAAGCTGCGAAAGAAATGCAGTCGGGCCAGACTCTCCTCATGCTCGCCGACGATCCTGGCTCAAAAGCAGATATGCTCGCCTGGGCGAAGCAGACTGGTAATGAGCTTTTAGGGATCGAACAGGAAGGCAAAGTCTTCAAATTCTATATCCGTAAAAAGTAAAGGTAGTACCTAAGGTCGGCAGCGATGAAGGGAGAAGCCACATGGCTGAAGAGACCCAGAAGTTGTTGTATATCCAGACGAATGGCGTTGAAGCGCCGGAACGTTCGGCTACGCCGTTTTATCTCGCGGCTTCAGCTGCTGCGATGGATATCGAGGTGGGTATCTATTTTACCGTCAACGGCCCAACGCTGCTCGTGCGCGGCGTTGCTGAAGAACTCATCCCCAAAAAGGACGGTAAAGGTGCCCCGTTACGCCGTTTCATTGACCAGGCGGCTGAACTCGGTGTCAAGTTCTACGTTTGTCAGCCCAGCCTGGACCTGAGCAATTTGCGTTACGAAGAACTGATTGACGGCGTCGAAATGATTGGCGGCGCTGCCTTTAACGATATGGCACTGGAAGCTGATGCTGTAATCTCGTTTTGATAGCGCCATCAGCGCTGGCGAAATGCCATAGGCCCAATAGGCCCATATGGAGGTGCTCCATTGGCCCAGCTAATGGTTAACAAGGATGTTCCTTTCGAAGAGAAGGAGCGGCTCTTCACGCAGGTCACGCAGGATATCCGTTTTCATGATTATCTGAAAGGGTGCTATGAATGCGGCATCTGTGTAGCTGCCTGTCCATCTGCTCGCTTCTATGATTTCAGTCCACGTAAGATTACCCAGGCAGTGGCCCGTGAAGATGTCGAGCTGGTCTACAAGCAGATGAACGAGGATGTCTGGAACTGTTCGCAGTGCTTCTCGTGCGACCGCTGCCCGCGAGGCAATTCTCCCGGCGGACTCATCACCATCATGCGCGAGGTCGCGGTCAAAAATGGCCTGCATTCCGCGAAAGAGGCGCTTGAGGGCTATAGCCGCATCGTATACAAGATTATGTCGACAGGGACTCAGGTCTCGCCCGACATGTTGCAGCCGGATGCATTCCCCGATTGGC
>JBGQJX010000079.1:0-12379 GCA_041499255.1 Ktedonobacteraceae bacterium
ATAACTTCATTGTGACTAGTGCAAGAGGCGTAAAACAAGCAAGTTTTCTCACATAACATTTCCCCTCCATGTTTTCATCATTCTTCCCTCATTTTCTCAGAGAGCGTGCGTCGTAGAGAGAAAAGTTACCTGAGAAAAACGAATTTTTATGTGAGAAAACCTTGCTAATTACCTTGCCGTTGGGTATACTCAAAAAATAAAGGCGAATGGTTGAAAAGTAAAAAGGGAAAGGTGAGTATCCCCTGGTGTTGACGGATGAAATGTTTAGAGAGTGGTGCCGTAGCAATCAGATTTCACCAGAAACTGAGGTTTTCATTCAGCGTATTCGCTCCTCGCAACCAGTGCGGAAAGTGCATAGTGGCATTTCCAATATCTGCGGGCGTTACCCCTCGATGAAAATGGGCCGCACCATCCAGTTTGAGAGCCAGCACGTCGAGTTATGGGGCATCTACGAGATGGAGCGCGATGAGGATGTGTTGGAGTATTACGACCAACCAACACGCCTCCAATTGCGCTATCGCGCTCGTTCTGGCCGCCACACGACCCAATGGCATACTCCCGATTTTTTTGTGATTCGCAAGTCAGGAGCAGGGTTTGAAGAGTGGAAAAAGGCATCAGCCGCTGAAAAACTCATCGTCACCATGCCAGAACGCTATGTGCTCCGCCCTACAGGCGGTTGGCAGTGTCCCCCTGGAGAAACGGCTGCCTCGGTCTACGGCCTGTCTTATCGCGTCCGTACTGATGCGGAACTCCATCCCCTCTACATTCAGAATCTCAAGTTTCTTCAGGATTTTTGGATACATGAGTATCCGGTCGCTTCCGCTCAAGAAGAACAGATCCTGGCCTGCCTTTCAACCTCTCCAGGGATTTCTGTAGCACAACTGCTCGATGCCCTTTCAGACGTTCCAGTGGATGTGATTTGGGCACTCCTGACCCACAATCGCATGTTCACGAACCTCTCGGCAGCCTCGCTGATGCAGTGGGATCAGGTCATGCTCTATCTTTCAGTAGAGGAGGCGGAGCAAGACGCACGCCAGATTGCACGTCTTGCTCCATCACTTCCGTTGTTTCTCTGCATCTGTTTTGATGGCAGGCTCTGGGAGGGTGAAAAGCAAGGAGAAACGGTTCTGTTGCGCCCGGAAGTCGGGGCCCCTCTTACGTTGCCTGTCCATATCTTGCAACACCTTCTTGCCACAGGCCAGGCAGTGGAAGCCACGGATGCTACCCCTTCGGCGCTGACACAAGAAGCGCGAGAGATCTTGTTGCGCGCAGGCCCCACTCAGCTTCAAACTGCGAATCGGCGTCTCTCTACCATGCTGGCCTATGTCAACGGAGAGCCGATCCCGGTCACCGCCCGAAGTGTCCAAAAATGGCTCAAGGCATTTCGACAGGCAGAATCGACCTATGGATGTGGATATCTTGGCCTCCTGGACAAATCTGCCCAGCGAGGAAACCGCGAGGCCCGCGTCGACCCGGCCTCCAAAGAACTGCTTGTGGCCTTTCTCAAGTCCCATTATGCTGTTCCCCAGGCCAAACGAGCCTCTGCGGTATATGCGCTTTATCGTGATGAATGCACAAAACAGAAGATCTCCCCTGTCAGTCCCGCAACCTTTTACCGTGAACGAAAAGTGTTCACGACGCCAGAGGTGACGGCAGCCCGTCGGGGAAAACGAGCGGCCTATCAAGAGCGCCCCTGGTTCTTCTATTTAGACCAGACTACACCCAGGCACGGAGAGCGTCCCTTTGCCATCGCCCATCTCGATCACACACAGCTTGATATTGAACTGGTTTCCTCAATTACAGGAAAACCATTGGCACGACCCTGGCTCACCTTCCTGACAGATGCCTACAGCCGTCGTATTCTTGCCGCTCATGTGAGCTATGAGGAACCCAGTTACCGTGCTGCGATGATGACGTTTCGGCTGTGTGTTCAGCGTTATGGACGTTTACCACAGGAACTGGTGGTCGACCACGGCTCTGACTTTGAGAGTGTCTATTTTGAAGCCTTACTTGCCCAATGCTTCATCACCAAAGTGGAGCGTCCCGCTCATGAACCACATGCAGGGGCGGTGATTGAGCGTCTCTTCGGAAAAACGCAGGCCGATTTTGTGCAGCAGCTTCGTGGCAATACACAGGCCAGTAAAATTCCGAGGCTCATGACCCGCGACGTCGACCCAAAGCGCCTGGCGGTCTGGACCGTAGAGCGATTTACGGCGCAGTTGCGCGACTATGTCCACGAGTACTATGACCAGATGGAGCACTCCGCGCTTTTCATGAGTCCACGCGAAGCCTATCTTCAGGGGATGCAACTGGCCGGAGCGCGGTCGCATCGCATCATTGCCTACTCGGATGCCTTTCTGATGCAAACACGACCCACGACCCGTACAGGGGTCGCGAAGATCCACGCCAGCCGTGGGATTACCGTCAACGGGCTACAGTACTGGAATGAACGCATGCACGCAGCAGATATCGCTGGTCATTCCGCGCCTGTGCGCTTCGAGCCTTATGATATGGGGGTGATCTATGCCTTTATCGATGGACAATGGCTCGAATGTACCGCTGACAATTACGCCCAGGTCCATGGACGTTCGGAGAAAGAGTGGGATCTCATTCTCGAAGAGTGGCGTGAGCACCAGCGTCAGCACTCACAGAAACGCCAGACGTTGAATGGACCATTGCTTGCACAGTTTTTGCAGCAAGTGGAGCAGGAAGAAAAAATTGCCCTCCAGCACCAGCGCGATTACGAGGAACAGGCTCTCCGTCATGCCATACTTCAACCTCAGCTTACGGTAGCCAGGGCGGCTTCACAGCAGGAGGAGATCGTGATTGATTTTGCCCACATTCCCCAATTTGAGGAGTATCGTTAATGCCACGACTCGATGCAGCATCTCAAGCCCATTTAGAAGCCTTTCAACGCTTCAAAATCAAACATCCCCATCTGGAGGAAATGGATCGTCTTTTATCTGAGGCGATTGCTGAGCATACCAGTTACAATCTCCTCGCACTCTATGGGCCTTCTGGTGTGGGAAAATCAACGGTGATCCGCCGGATCGCCGATCGCGCACGAGCTGAAGAGCCGAATCCCTCGCTCACGCCAGTCGTTATTGTCCAGGCATCACCAGAAGATGTTGGGTCACAAGCCAGACTAGATTTTTACCGCCAGGTGCTCCACGCACTTCGAGGACATGTTGCCATCCGAGACCGCATTGAGAATTTGCCCCTCGCTCGAAAGATGGGAAAAAGGAGCACAGACCCAGCGGAATGGCTAGAGGTACGAGAAGCCGTCATCTATGCGCTTGAAATCGCTGGAGTCCAGGCTCTTTGTGTGGATGAAGCACAGCATCTGATGCACTCTGATGCAGCGCAGCGGCCTGGCGTGCAGCTTGACTGGCTCAAATCATTGACCAACCGCACGAACATACTCTACATCCTGGTTGGGAATTTTTCTCTGTACGATTTTTGCCACCTGAATGGGCAAGCCGCGAGACGTATGCGTGATGAGCATTTTACCCGCTATCATTTTACCCAGAAGGAAGAGTGCGAAAACTTTATTGGTGCATTAAAGGCGCTTCTCTTGCAGGTTCCTCTCCAGGTGGATATTCCTGAGATGCTCACGCATTGGCGATGGTTTGGGGAATGGAGTATGGGCTGTGTTGGTATTTTGAGCGACTGGGTCGTTGAGACGGTGAGCAGCGTCATGCGTGCAGGAAAAACTACTTTGACCATCGATGATCTCAAAAAGCATGCGCTCAAACCTGATCAGCGTTTTCGCCTTGAGACGGAGGCTCGCACCGGAGAATTCAAAATTGAGCAAGCGAAAGCAAAAAGTGAGCAGGAGTGGCAAGAGTTAGTTGAGAAACCCCAGGCTTTACCGAACGGTTTATCTAACCATCTGCGAGAGACAAGTACCCCGCAACCACAGCCAGCCGCGCCACTCTCGCGCTCAGGACAGCGCGTCGAACGAGCTGCCCATCGTGACCCTGTAGGAGATGGAGCCACAACGGCAATTCCAGCCGCTTCAGGCAAGTGCTCTTTTCTCGGTCCTATCGGCGTCACCAATCAGCAATTTCAGGAAAGCGGTGTCTGGCATGTCGAATGCCAAACTTGTGGAGCGCGACGCAGCATGAAAGAAGTCAAGGATCGGCGAAAGTTTCCCTCACATCCTTCACGAAAAACGCCTCCGCCAAAGGGGGAACTCCGCTGGATCTTCCAGGGGTCCGAGTGGATTCTGGTCAAAAACTAATACAAGACGGCTGTATTTGTGTGATTTGCCATTGTCCCTGTCCTCATTGGACAAGATAAGATTCAAAAAGTGTGTGGACTACGATACATTCTACTCAGGCTCTCATCTGAGCACTCCAAATGCTCAGGCATATTCATCGGGCAACGACGGCCAGCGCGAGGCCGCCCAGGCAGACCAGGACGCATATCCTTGAGGGGCGTCTTCCAGGACGGTGCCATGTAGCTCAGCTTCATCCGGCTCATGAAAGAACGCACACCATTTCGTCAGTTCCTCTTCGCTCATTGGCCATGTCTGGTCCGATGTCTCTGCAAAGCGGTTTTGGACGCGCTTTCGCTGCGTTTCTGGGTCAATGGGCAAGTAGATGACCTGGCTTTTCGCTCCTATCTGCCTGGCGAACCATCTCAGAGAGGACCGTTCGTCTTTGCTCCAAAATCCGAAATCCAGGATGACATTGGTATGAAGCTGAAGAGCGCGCAAAGCTATCCAGATCAGACGACCTTCCAGGGCATCTCGCTCTGCCTGCTCGTTTCTTCCAAATAACGGAATCATCCACTCATCAAGGGTCAACCGCAAGGCCGAGGCTTCCACTTCTAATTGCTTGGCTTTTGTGGTCTTGCCAGACCCTGGAAGTCCCACCAGGAGATACAATATTGCAGGTTCTTTCATACCTGCATTATGGCACATTTTGACAGGTTTGTAACCAATTCGTGTCCGGTTTGAACCATAGCTCGGTTATCTCGTCCATGTTCAAGCAAGGGGGTCGATTGCTACGAGCATGGACTCGTGGACAGGATATCTGTCGAACGTTGCACCACCGTCGCGTTTCTGTGACAAAACCCGGACTCGACTGTGTTCAGGCAGAGATCAGAAACGGCCTTACAGGCCAATCGTTGGACAGCTTCTGTGTCACTAGCGAGGACATAACCGCTGTCAAATCACAATCCGCGAGCCGGAAACGAATTTTTATGTGAGAATCTTGTTTCCCCTGGCTCCATTTTCCCTGTTTCTTTTTGAAACGACAGCCGGGAATTTTTATGCGAAAAACTCAGTGTGTGGCCTTTCCTGTGATCTGTCTCTACAGGCCGAAGCAGAGAAATTCATGGAAAAGTTATCTGATTGAAAAGCGAACTTTATTGTGAGAATCCACAAAATTGCGCGGTATTTTTTCAGGGGAATAATGACTGAAGAAGAATACTACGATCAGCCAACATGTAACATCAAAAGCCTCATACCTGGGGATATCATCCTCTGGCGATGTCCACAATCTGCGCAAAAAATATCATCTCATCTAAGCCTTCATATCCAGGCTCCGTAAGACATACCCGACACACCTCATTATACACCTCTTCTACTACCCCATGCCACAGCCGTTCTGGATTGATCGGGCGCTCTGAGGGGCGCAAACGATACGTAATAGCTGATCCCGTCTGGACTCGTGCTGTACCCATTTGACTCGTACTCCCTCTATCTCAATCGTACAAATCAGCATCACGTAAAAACTACATTCAATGCTATGCTATCAATGATAGTCATAAAATGAGATAGTGTCAAGAGTAAAGAGGTGCTAAAATGGCGTGAATTACGCAATGAGGAATGGCATGATAAGACTGAAGGTCAAAGAAATAGCAGAAGCTAGAGGGCTAAACATGGCACAATTGGCTCGTAAGGCAGATATAGACCTGAGGACGGTACGCCGCATTTATCGAGAACCGACGAGCGAGATAAGCACAGCAGTATTAGATAAGCTAGCGACCGCTCTTAATGTCAAACCCTCTGATCTTATTGACTCTTCTGAGTAGGGTGGATGAGCTTTGTGGGGGATAAGCTCAGCAGTTCATTTTTGGGAAGTGAAGGGGTGCTGAAGCCGCCTGGGGGCTATATGGGAATTGGTGTACTACTCGGTATTTTTTCAGGAGGAAATCACGTTTGATGGTTTCAATGTCTTCTCAATAATACACGGGCCGCGTTTGAATATTCGCGTATCTCTTCACAAAGCGTCTGCTTATCCGCTATAATAGGCGTAGCAGATAAACGTACATTTACTTTGACCTATTTGCATAAAGGCATAATATCGCTGCTAGGGGAGCCGATTGGCTGAGAGGTAGCCGCATTGGGCGTGCTGCTGACCCTATGAACCTGATCTGGATAATACCAGCGGAGGGAAGTGGCAAACGGCTAATTCGGTAGTTTTCCGCAACGTAGAACAAACAAAGCCGCAATCCTCCACATCAGGATTGCGGCTTTTTGTATGCTCGGATGTGAATGGGATTACAGGGAGGGTAGTGGCGTGGAACCAGCAAAACTATTGGTGCAGGGAGTCACTAAAATCTTTCGCGATGGGCGGCAAACACTTGATACCCTGGCTGCGATTGACCTGTTTGTCAATGCCGGTGAATTTGTGACGGTCATCGGGCCGAGTGGTTGTGGCAAGAGTACGCTCTTTAATATCGTCGCGGGAGTAGATCAGCCCACTACCGGCATAGTTGCCATCGATGGCGATGCTCAAGGGAAGCGTGCAGGCAAAGCTGGCTACATGCCCCAGCAACCCTTGCTGTTGCCCTGGCGTACCGTGGAAGAAAATATCATGTTGGGGCTGGATGTGCGCCGGCTGCCACGAAAAAAGGCCGAGCGCGAGGCCTTCGAGCTACTCAAACGCTTTGGTTTGGCTGATTTTGCTCACCATTATCCGGCCACGCTCTCAGGAGGAATGCGCCAACGCGTGGCTCTGTTGCGCACTGTCCTGTTTAATTCCTCATTTCTTTTGCTGGATGAACCGTTTGGAGCATTGGACGCGCTCACCCGGCTATCACTTCAGATGTGGTTACTCGATCTCTGGCAGACCTTTCATTCAAGCGTCCTCTTTATTACGCATGATGTGCGCGAGGCAATCTTACTCTCCGACCGTATCTACGTGCTCAGCGCGCGCCCTGCTAGAGTATTGCGCGTCGTCGAGGTTGATTTACCTCGTCCCCGTCGCTCGGAACAGATGGCGATGGAGCAGGCACTGCGCCTGGAGCAAGAACTGACCACTCTATTGATGAAGGAGCAACAGTTATGAAACTACGCTGGCTGGCCGGTTATGGCCCTGCTTTCGTGTTGGGTCTGACTCTATTGGCGTTCTGGGAACTGTATGTCCGCGCCGGGCAGATCAGCTCACAGGTGCTGCCCTCACCAACTGCTATTATCCAGGCATTGATTGGGCACTGGGACGTGATTTCCGTACACACCTTGCAGACCCTCCTGGAAACAGTGTTGGGTATGGCCGCGGCGATACTCTTTGGCCTGCTGCTGGCCATCTCACTTGAAATCTCACGATGGTCGCGGCGTGCGATCTATCCGCTGCTGGTGATCTCGCAAACGATACCGATCATCGCCCTTGCCCCTTTGCTGCTCATCTGGTTTGGTATTGACCTGGGTCCAAAGGTCTTCGTCGTCGCGCTCTACTGCTTCTTTCCTATAGCCGTAGCGTGCGCTGATGGCCTGGCGGATGCAGAGCCGGAACTAATCAACCTGTTAAAAAGTATGCGCGCTTCACGCTGGCAGATTCTCTGGCTTGTGCGACTGCCAGGAGCAATGCCGTCGTTCTTCTCCGGCCTGCGCATCGCCGCGACATATGGCGTAACGGGCGCCATCTTTGGGGAGTACGTGGGGGCATATCAGGGTCTGGGCATTTACATGCAACTCTCAGTAAACTCACACGCAATCGTGCTTGTTTTCGCGGCGATCCTTGTGACCGCCGTGCTCAGCCTTCTTCTTTTTGGACTCGTATCCCTGATCGAACGTATTGCTTTGCCTTGGTATCACGGAACCCTTGTTCACGTGCGCTGATTTCATAGAGAAAGGACAATAGAATGAACACACGACGTATACGCATAATTGCCAGTATAGGCATCCCCATCTTGCTTATTCTACTAGTAGTAGGCGCTTTCCTATGGCAACAGCGTGCCGTAAGCACGGGGACGACAACAACCCCTACTAGTGTACAGAAGTTGACCACGATGAGACTTGCATTGGACTGGACGCCCAACACGAATCACACAGGGATCTATGTAGCCCTGAAAAAAGGTTGGTATCGCGATGAGGGTATAGATCTCCAGTTATTGCCATACTCGGCCAGCGTCTCACCCGATGTGCTGGTGAGTAGCGGCAAGGCTGACGTAGGCATCAGTGCCACCGAAGGAATTGTCGCTGATGCAGCAGTGAGTCAGCCAGTGGTCTCGATTGCCGCCATCATTCAACATAACACTTCGGCCCTGGTAACCCTGGCAAGTTCAGGTTTATCGCGTCCGCGTGACCTGAGCGGTAAAATCTATGGAGGATTTGGCGCATCCTACGAGCCAGCGGTGGTGGGTGGGATCATCAAGCAAGATGGGGGAACGGGACAATTTAAGAACGTGACCCTGGACGTCGATGCCATGCAAGCGCTGGAGTCGCATCGTATCGATTTTGCGTGGGTTTTTGAAGGCTGGGAGGTTATCCAGGCGCAGCGCGCGGGAGTGAAATTAAACATCTTTCCCATTACAAACTACGGCGTGGCTGATTATTACACGCCCAATATTATCGCCAGCCCGAACGAAATCAAGCAGAAGCCTGAGCTTTTACGAAAATTTATGGCAGCAACCGCGAGAGGATATGAATACGCTCGTACACATGCACAGGATGCAGCACAGATACTGCTGAGCGCTAATCCGCAAGGCACATTCCCAGATCCAGGCCTGGTGATAGCCAGTCAAGAGTTTCTCAGTCCGCTCTACGCCGACGCCGGGCGGAAATGGGGCTGGCAGGATGCCGTCGCCTGGCACGGCTATCCGCAATTTATTATCAACACTGGCGGCATAGTCGATGCAGCGGGTAACCCCATCCATTCCATGAATTTTGACAGTTTATATACGAATCAGTTTTTATCATGAGAGTGTCAACGGTAATGGATGGTTGAGAGAGCATCATGTCAAGATGTCTCTAGCTCTCGCGAGTTCGTATGTATAATCAGCAATAAACCACTACCCAGGGAGACGACAGCCTGCTCGCCTGTTAGAACGTTGCTCGCGCCTCGTGGCTTGCCAAAACGCAGCGTCTCCCCGTGCAGTGGATAGTAGAGCCCTACAGTGTGTATGCCCTCGGCCTCGGCGGTCAGTGGAAATAGCGAGAGCAGGTCGCCAGCCTGTCCATTGATGGTGGTACTGCCTGGTCCGCGCAGCAGCCAGCAGACCGCAGGTCCATCAATAATACGAATCGGAACCATTGGAAAGCCGGCCAGCAGCAGTATATTTGCCATGCTGTGATCAAAACGCGCGCCACCCAGTCCCCCGAGCAGCGTGATCGTACTGGCGCCTTCCTCGATGGCTACCTGGATTGCAAGCTCAGTATCGGTCTCATCTTTCTCGATTGCAACCTGTATTATACGGCTTCCCTGCGCTTTCAGTTGTTGCAAAAGAGGAGCATCGAGGGAGTCGAAGTCACCCACAATGATTGCCGGCGTACAGTTATAGCGGAGCGCTGTCACTGCTCCACTATCGGCGGCAATAATGAGATCTGCCGTGGCAATAGCAGTAGTAACGGCTTTCCCTGCTTGTAATGTTCCGCCCGCGAAAATTACAATATGCATAGCATGTCTAACATCTCTTCTAAAATTGAACAGGTACGGTTTGAGCGTATTATGGCAGAAATCTTCACGAAGTAAAGAGCCTTGAAGCGTTCTACACAAAACGCCTACATTCGTAGCTTTGCCCTCTCCTCCAACGTTATATCAACTGGTAGAAAAAATAACTCAATAAAGGTTTCCATAAGCTTATGTCTTTTACTGGTAAAACAAATCAACCCCGATCGTGGGGGCGTTATCCAACAGTTACTCCTGCTGAAGTGCGCTCGGTCTACTGGCGCAGTGAATTACCCGACCTCGCTCATTTTGAGCGGCCTCTCCTCCCTTTCGCCTACGGGAGGAGTTATGGCGATAGCTGCCTCAACGAGGGTGGCGTTTCTCTGGATATGAGCCACCTGCGGCGCTTCATCTCTTTTGACGAAGCTGAAGGCCTGCTGTGCTGTGAGGCGGGCGTATCTCTGGCCGAAGTACTCGAACTCGTCGTCCCGCGCGGCTGGTTTATTCCGGTCTCACCCGGCACCAAGTTTGTCTCCGTTGGGGGAGCTATTGCCAACGATGTGCACGGCAAAAACCATCATAGGGCGGGTACTTTTGGCTGCCATATCACTCGCTTTGAACTCCTGCGTTCAAATGGCGAACGACTCATCTGTTCCCCCCACGAGAACACGAACCTGTTTGAGGCGACAATAGGAGGCCTTGGACTAACGGGCGTCATTCTGTGGGCTGAAATTCGCTTGAAGCCAATCGTCAACTCGTTCATTGACATGGAACGCATTCAATTTTCATCGCTTGACGAATTTATGCAGATTTCAGCCGAGACGGACCAGCAGTATGAGTATACTATGTCCTGGGTAGATATCTTAATTGGTGGGCGCGACTTGTGCAGGGGCATTTTCATGTGCGGTAATAACAATCAATCAAGCTCGCGGGCGTCAAAGAAAATTGGCAAAAAGCTGCCGCTGACCGTGCCTTTTGATTTCCCCCCTTTTATCTTAAATACCTTTACAGTCAAGTCATTTAACGAGCTGTTTTACCACTCCCAGTTCAGCAAGAGAATACACAAGGTTGTGCTGTACGAACCATTCTTTTATCCGCTCGACTCCATTCACGAGTGGAATCGTATGTACGGCAAACGGGGCTTCTTACAGTACCAGTTTGTCGTGCCCTTCCAGGATGGCTTTGGGGCGATGAGAGAGATTATGGGTCGCATACGACGTTCTGGCGAAGGTTCATTTTTAACGGTACTCAAAACATTTGGCACGATAAAGTCGCCAGGAATGCTATCCTTTCCGCGACCAGGGCTAACGCTTGCCCTGGATTTCGCCTTCGGAGGACAGAAGACATTACGGCTGCTGGATGAACTTGATGAGATTGTGCGCCAGGGTGGAGGCGCGGTCTATCCGGCAAAAGATGCGCGCATGAGCGCGGAGAACTTCCAGGCGTTTTTCCCCAGGTGGCAAGAGTTTGCCCAGTATGTTGATCCACACTTTTCCTCCAGTTTCTGGCGACGTGTGAGTCATGCTAATAAGATGGCGATGGTGTAAAGAATATGAGAATGTTGATTGTAGGGGCAACTTCGGCGATTGCCCATGAAACGGCCAAGTGTTTCGCGCGGGATGGCGCCGAGTTCTTTCTCGTCGGTCGCTCTCCCGAAAAGCTTGAAGATGTTGGCAACGATCTAAAAGTGCGCGGCGCAAAGCTCATCGAGACATATGTGCTTGATGTTACATGTCTTGACCGTCACCAGGAAATGATCGAGACCGCGATTACAACACTTGACGGACTTGACACGGTGCTGATCGCCTATGGAACGTTAGGTGACCAGCAGAAATGCCAGCGCAGTGTCACGGAAACGATGCAAGAATTTACAACCAATTGTACTAGCGTCATCTCGCTCCTGACCATCCTGGCGGGCTATTTTGAGCAGCAGAAACGCGGTTGTATCGCTGTCGTCTCTTCTGTAGCAGGCGACCGCGGACGGCAAAGCAACTACGTCTATGGGGCAGCCAAAGGCGGGGTAACCGTTTTCTTACAGGGATTGCGCAATCGACTGAGCAAGTCGGGTGTCGCGGTTGTCACTGTGAAACCCGGTCTGATCGATACCCCTATGACGGCTTCAATCAAAAAAGGGCTGCTGTTTGCCAGCGCGAAGAGTGTCGGTGAAGGTATCTACCATGCGATGAAGAGCCGTAAAGATGTTGTCTATCTGCCGTGGTTCTGGCGTCCCATCATGCTGGTTGTGAGAAGTCTTCCCGAAGCTGTCTTCAAGAGGCTATCACTGTAAACGTCAAGCAGGATTGAGAGTGGGAAGCGCGTTGCCCTTTACTTCTTATTCTCTCTTTGTCTCAGCGCTTCGTAAAGAGCAATACTGCCTGCCACCGCCGCGTTCAGTGAGTTGATGTGTCCCCTCATGGGCAGTTTAATCAGAAGATCGCAGTGTTCGCGCACCAGGCGACTGATGCCTTTCTCTTCGTTGCCCACGACAAGGGCCAGCGCACCGGTTAGATCAGCGTTGTAATATTCGGTTTTGGCTTCAC
>JBGQJX010000080.1:0-12291 GCA_041499255.1 Ktedonobacteraceae bacterium
AGGAGCCAGGGGAATCGGCGGTGAAGTGCGCAGCGCTGGGATAGGTGGTGAGATAGTACTCGATCGATACCTGGCAGCCATTAGCATTGTCATAGCAGACCAGGCCATCGTTGGCCTGGTAGTGCTGCTCCAGCCAGAAGGTCGAGGTGTTCCAGTCTTCCAGCTGCGCGCTCTGATAATGGATCGGCAGATAGTGGAGGGTGAGCAGGAGCAGTCCCAATGCCAGCATTAGCTGTAAGACACGCCAACGTATGACAGCGAGGCCCAATCCAACAAGAAGCATGAATGGTGGAATGATGGTGACAAGGTACCTGCTTGAAAATAAGCGAGTTGATCCCTGGGAAATAATGTAGCTCAGCACAAGCGGTAGTATTATCCAACAGAGCAATGCAAACCCCACCGGCAACAACTGTTGGAAACGAGACAGGCGTTTATCCACTGCATTAGCAATGAGAGTGGCTTGTGTAAGCAATCGTTTCCCCCGTGATTGATATGAGATTGTGGCAACAAACAGGCCCAGAAGACAGAATGAGAGGAGCAGGAAGAGATAGGGCCTGCTTTCTGCACTGATGGTGAGAAAGATGTGGTAGAGATCTTTGAGTTGAGGGATGGGGATCCACCCAGTTTTATCGCGGTGAGGACTTATGTACAACAGAGGGAGTATCAGAACGAAGATACCTGCGTGCACTGCTATGAATGATCGTAGTTGCTGGCGTGCGTTTTTATGCCACTCCCCTGGTAGAATTAACAGAGCGACAAAGGCAGCGATTTGCGCGACGAGGATGAGCACGCTGAACAGGTGAGAGTAGATGGCTAACACGGTGACCAATCCATAACAGAGCCACCAGCGTTTCCGCTGATACGGCACCGTAAGTGCTGCAAAAAGGGCATACCAGGCGATACATATAAGGAATAATTGCATCGCGTACGACCTCGCTTGCTGTGCATATACAAGTTGCAGGTTATTGAGCAAGTAGAGGCATGCTGCGACAGCGCCAGCGATGAAGCCCAGGAAACGTCTACCCAGGAGGAAGATGACCATGGTACTCAGAGCGGAGAACACCGCAGAAGGGAAGCGCACCACAAACTCTGTGGGGTTCAAGCCGAGAAGGGAAGTCAAGCTTAACCAGAAATGCAGGAAAACATAATAAAGGGCCATATTTGGCTGGGTGGCAGCGATGATTTTCAATAGGACTGGTAAGGATTGACGCGCGCGTTCAACCGAAAGTATTTCGTCGAACCACAAGCTTTGTTTGCCGAGTTGGAAAAGATTGCAGGCGAGAGCAAGAGCACCAATGGCAAGACAAACGATCCGGTGCTGGGAAGAGATGAACTGAATGGCGGCTGTACCGGCAGCGCTAAGTCGAGAACGCGGAGCGATAGTCTCTTTCTTTTTGGAGATCTCTATAAGTTCATCTTCAAGACCTTGTTCATTCTGGCTAGTCTGGGTCATCTCAATCTCCTCAAAGGCTTTAGGCTTGCGTGATGGTTGTGCAGGTTACTGACATATAAGTATAAACGTACGGTTACAGTTGGTGTAACGATTTGGGCAAATTGATGGTAGTATGTTTCTTGCCTGTTTTGAGCGTGTAGGGCTGGTAAAGAGGGTAAGAGAATCTGCTATAGTGCCGTATTACGAGAGTCGAACCCGAGAAAATTAGAAGATTTGGTTCGTTGCGTCTCTCCCTTCTCATCTGCTATACTATTCTCGCATTTTATACTAAGGTGGAAGAGAAGGAAAAAGTATGCCCCAGAATTATAAGGCTTTACAAGGATTTAGAGATATTCTGCCCGATGAGCAAGCCTATTGGTACTTTGTAGAGAAGACGGCTACAGAGGTGGCGCAACTTTACGGGTACCGGCGCATTGAAACTCCAATATTGGAAGAGACGGGAGTTTTTTATCGCACTGTTGGCGAGGGCACTGACATTGTTGAGAAAGAAATGTATAGTTTCGATGATCGCGCCGACAAGGAAGGTCATCGCACGAATATTACTCTGCGGCCAGAGGGGACGGCTGGAACTGTGCGAGCTTACCTGGAGAATGGTCTTTTTAAGCTGCCGCAGCCAGTGAAACTCTTTTACTTTGGCCCTTTCTTTCGAAGAGAGAAGCCCCAGGCTGGCCGCTATCGTGAACACCACCAGTTTGGGTGCGAGGTGATTGGCGATGGCGACCCGGCTATTGATGCGGAATTAGTCGGCTTGCTGTATCAACTCTATACAACTCTGGGGCTGAGATACATACGCGTCAATCTTAATAGTATAGGTGATAGTAATTGCCGTCCTCAGTATATTGAGACGCTGAAAGAGTATTACCGTCCGCTGCTGAGCGACTGTTGCCAGGATTGCCAGGTTCGTTTCTATAAGAATCCGTTACGCCTTCTGGACTGTAAGGAGCCGCAGGACCAGGCGAAGATTAAGGCCGCGCCTAAGATAGTCGAGTATCTCTGCGAACCATGCCGCGAACACTTTGTGGCAGTACAGCAATTTCTGAAGCAGTACAATGTGCCTTTTACGCTTGATCCGCTCATCGTGCGTGGCCTTGACTATTACACACGAACGGTTTTTGAGTTCACGTCCGAAATAGACAAACTGGCTCTCAATGGGGGTGGAAGGTACGATGGGCTGGCGGAGTTGCTTGGCGGTCCTCCAACTCCTGGCATTGGCTTCGGCGCAGGAGTTGAGCGCATTATCCTGGAACTTAAGAAGCAGGGTATCGTGCCGCCAGTAGAGGAAAAACCGCGTGCATTCGTGGTCCACTTTGGAAAGACGGCGGAACTCAAAGAGGCAGCAGTGGGACTTGTGGCGGAACTGCGCCAGGCTGGTATCAAGGCTGAGATGAGTTATGGTGATCGCAGTCCAAAGGCGCAGATGAAACAGGCCAATGCCTCAGGAGCTGCCTATGCTCTCATTATTGGCGAAAGCGAGCTAGCTAACAAGAGCGTTTCTGTCAAAGACTTACGGGCTGGAAGCATGGAAACCGAACAGAAACAAGTTGAAATGAAACGGGAAGAGCTTCTGCCTATGCTAAAGCATGGGCATTGAGAGTGCATATCACCAATTTCTCCTCATTTGTGTAGCGTGATGCGTCTGTGATTTAAGTATCCCCTGAATTGATCTGAATGTGATTTTTGGGCTTTATCCTAAAAGTGTCGGATGGAACTTATCAAATAAGAATAAACCTCGCAAAGAGTTGAGGTAAGATATCAAACATTCTATCCGAGAGGAGATAAAGATTATGAGTACAGCTAAGTATATTGAACCGAAAGAGGTTACACACATTCCAGAGCCCGCGATTGCAAGATTTTTGTTTGCTGATACACGAATGGCCTGGTTGTGGTTGATAGTTCGCCTGTATGTTGGCTATGAATGGCTTACCGCAGGTCTGGATAAATTGACAGGGTACTCTTTCACTATTACCGATTTTGGGCAAAAAGTAGGGACTCCCTGGGTCTTTGGCGCGCATGATGGCGCTGCTATCAAGGGTTTTGTAGCAGGGGCGCTGGCACAAACTAGTGGTGCTCACCCGGCAGTGCAGGGATGGTATGCGTGGTTTTTACAGAATTTCGTCTTACCGAATGCAGCGGTCTTTGCCTACCTGGTGACGTTTGGTGAAGTCTTGATTGGCCTCGGGTTGATCTTTGGCTGCCTGACCGGTATTGCTGCCTTCTTCGGAGTTTTCTTGAACATGAACTTCTTGCTTTCAGGGGCAGTGAGCATCAACCCCGTTATTGGATTTCTGGCTCTGTTCTTGATCCTGGCATGGCGCATTGCGGGTTTCTGGGGCCTGGATAGGTGGGTGCTGCCGCTGCTAGGAACGCCCTGGACGGGTTCGCTCAGGCGTGAAAAAACCAAGGCTTCAGCCGTTGGTGGTGCGACAAGTTAATGATGGCAGGTTAATTGAGTTATATAGATGGCGCTCGATACTTCGAGCGCCAATCTTTTTTTCTCATCTTGCCTGGGTTGTCGCACTTGTATCACTTGTATCACTTGTCGCGGTTGTAACATATGTAGCTGGTGCGCTCAATTATCAGAGGAGTTCGATGTTCAGGGCGACCGCGAGGGTCGCCCCTACATTTTATGCGAGGGTGATGGCTTCTTCTTCGTTCACTTCAATTTCGCCGGTTTTGTTCTGGGCGCGGACAATCAGCAGGGGGAGTCTGGTGCCTTGAAGCACACGTTCGGTGATGCTACCCATGGCCCAGCGTTGCATGCCGCCGCGACCATGCGTTGCCATGGCGATGACATCGCAGCCGCCGAAGACGCCACTTCCTTCGGCATCTTCGCCATTTTCTGCCACCCTAATGATGGCAGATGCCGCGTCTGCGTCGATTGCGACAGACCAGGTGACCGTGAGCTTGAGTTGGGTGGCGATACCCCCCTTCAGGTGCTCTGTGATTGAGCCGAGGTACTTTTTCGACCTTTGTAGCATATGTTCTTTTGTGGTAGGGTCAAGTTCTTGAGCGCCGTGCAAAGGTTGGGGCTTGATAACGCGTACCAGGTGCATGGCCGCTTGCCCAGGGGCTGCTATTGCTGCAATGAGCTGTGCTGCTGGTATAAGTGCTTCTTTAGCGAGAGCGGAGCCGTCAAGAGGTACCAGGATGCGCATTGGACGTTCGATGTATGGAAGTGGATGCGTTTCTTTCGAGAGTGTTTCTTGACCGCGGCGCAGTACCAGGACAGGTACAGGTGAGTGCCTTGCCACCTTTTGCGATACACTACCCAGCACCCAACGTTTAAGACCGGTATCTCCATGACTGGACATAACGATCAGGTCAACGTGGTGTGATTGAGTGACATTGAAGATCACCATTGCCGCTGGACCAGAATGGACTTCGATAGAAGTATGCACTCCTGCCAGGTCGCTGGACTCGGCAAGCCCTTTCAGGTAATCAGTAGCATTGTCAATATCGGCATCCGCCAGACCGCCCACGGTCATTGTGGCCGTTGGCATTGAGTAGTTCCAATAGCCGTACTCGACAGGAGGACTGACAACGCGCAATAGTATAATTGAGCCGCCGGAGGCTCGCGCAATACGGGCAGCTACGGGTAAAGCGCGTTCTGCTAAAGTCCCGCCGTCCAGAGGCACTAAAATTTGCTTAAACATGATCCTTCTCCTTTGATCTCCGGCCCGCAAGCGGGCCTCGCATGTCTCTCAGGCGAACTAGCTGTCCGCAGCATAGTTGCGAACAGCCAGTTCGCCCTTTCAGGTGGAGCGACTCAAGCGCGTGACTTCTGCTCCTTTTCTTTAGAAAGGCGTGGAGCAAGGAGTAGGGGACGTTCGCTTAGTTCGTCCACGTTTTTACTTCAACTTGCTCAACCTTGACGACAGTCATCTCTGCTTCAACTTGAGCGCCCTCTTTCGCAGTGCTCTCTTCCTTTACCTTTTCTGCGGACTTCTGTGTTTTACTACCAGATGTACTATGCGAAGGACGTAGGATGAAGAGTGGGAGTTGGGTGTGATGCAGAGTGCGTTCAGTGACGCTGCCGACAGTCCAACGCTCCAGACCGCCGCGGCCATGCGTTGCCATGGCGATGAAAGCATAACCACCGGTTTCCCCAGTTTTTGCCGCTTCATGGATAATCGCTTCTGCTACATCTACGGCGGAAACAACAGAGGTGGTAATAGTAAGGTTGAGATCTTTGGCGATACCTTCTTGCAGTCGTTTCGCCAGGGAGGTCAGGTATGCTCGCGCCTCTTGCTTCTGCTCTTCGGTCATTGCATCACTGAAATTCGCCTGGCTGCGCAATCTGCTGTTGGTGGGGGGTTCCTCAGCAACGCGCAGTAAATGTAGGGCTCCCGGGGTCTGTGGGGATAGCGCCGCGATAAGATGCGTAACTGGATCGACGATGGCCTCGGATAGAGGTGAACCATCCAATGAGACTAGCACGCGCAGAGGCGTATTACTTTGAGGTACTGGTATGGCCGGTCCATTTTCACGTAGCAATAGTACTGGTACTTCAGCATGGCGGATCACTTTATCTGCTATGCTCCCTAAAGTCCAACGTTTGAAACCTGTATAGCCATGACTGCACATAACCATCAAATCGGCCGTGGATGGTTTGGCATAATCAAGCAGCGTTGGCGCGACGGCGGCAGATTCGACTGCAATTTTTGTGCCTATACCTCCAAGTTCATCGGATTGTGCTAGTGTGGTGAGGTACTCAGTCGCCTGTGCTTTTTCGGTCTCTACTTCTTTCTCTGAGACGTATGCTCTTGGGGTCACGTACTTCCCATACGAAATGGGCAAATCTACTACTTGTAACAACATTATGGTCCCGCCTGAAGCTCGCGCGATGCGAGCTGCTACGGGAATGGCTTTTTCTGCACGGGTTGAACCATCAAGAGGTACTAATATTCTCTTAAACATGATTCGTCTCCTTTGACTCCGGCCCATTCAGGGTCTGATGTGTTTGGCGTTGGTTGTTCGCACCGCAATGCGAATAACCAACACTAGTGTGTCTTGCCAACTACTTGGCATATTCAATAAGGGTAATCAGTCCGCCCATCTCGGTGCCCGTTTGCCCAGGATTCATCAAGTGAGCAAGGATGTGGCAGTGGAATGGGTAGATACTTCCGGGAGGCGCCCAGGCGTAGAAGGTAATATCATAGGTGTCACCTGGGGTGACCGACAGGGTATCCTTCTGGACTGGCTGTGGCAGCATATGGCCATCTTCAGCAACCAGATTGAAGAAGTGTCCATGCAGGTGCATCGGATGGATCATTTCACTCGCGCCAATCAGGCGAACGTGAACAGTCTGACCATGCTTTACCATAATTGGCTGGGTATCAGGGAAGCTCTTGCCGTTGATGACATAGTAGCCACCCAACTCACTGACAAACATTGTGGCCTCGACATCGGCTTTAATTGCCTGAAGGGCCTGAGGAGTGCCAGGGCGTGGGTCTACAATGAATGCTCCGTACATGCCTCCTGGAACTTGAGTTATATCGTCATAGTGGCTGTGATACCAGTGTGTGCCAATATCCTGGTCCTGCACGGTGAAATCGTAGGTGTAAGTTTGGCCTGGCATAATTGGCTTCATACCAACACCTGGAACTCCATCCGCGCTGGAAGGAACCGCCAATCCATGCCAGTGAATGGCGGTCCCTTCAGGGAAATGGTTGATGATGGTGATGCGCACGTGGTCGCCAGCAGTGACACGAATCACGGGGCCTGGTACTGTACCATCGATGGTCCAGGCGAGTACGCGGTGGCCTTTAATAGTTTCCCACATGACTTGTTTGGCCCCGTCCGGGTCCACGACGTATTTCGCCGGTTGTCCGCCGTATGACTGAGTCGCGTTGGGCACATTCGCCGGAGCGGCTGTCGGGTTGGATGTGCTCATATTGTTCGAGGAAGGTGCGGTAGTAGCAGCGGTGCCCTTATTCCCGGCCATTGTAGCTCCAAGGCCGTAGAACAACAGGGCGATCATCACCACAACCGCGGCGAATATTACAACGAATGGTGAGATAAGGCTTTTTTTGCGTTGAGGAGGCGCTTGATAGTAAGGACGGGCCACAGGCTCCGTTCCTTTGCCATTAGCACCCATTGGCCTGGGTGCAGCCTCAGGGGCTGGCGCAAAATCAAGGGTAGAGGTAGGTTTATCGTCTTTGCCTGCCATGACTGTATCTCCTGGAATTATTGCTTGCGTATTTTGATTTGGCAATGCTATGACAAACAGCAATGCTTTCCTATTGAACAGGATAAGCTTTGCTTATCACAGTTCCATCACGTGTTGGGAAAAAGATGTCACGAGATGCTCACAAGGAGGGAAAGAGCAAAGATGGGATGAGATGATACTTTTGTGATGGATCAGTGACGTATAATAATGGGCCTGTGACGCGATTGTGATGTGCTCTCACGATAATTACAGAGAATATAGAGGATGGCAATGGCTGTAAGAGGTGGCACTTTGTTTGGTTCTTTGGCGGGGAAGAGTGAGGGAGTTGCTGAGGCAAGCTGAGAACTTGCGATGGGCCTGGAGTTGCTTTCGTTTTCAAGCAGGCAGGTGCCCCGCACTCATGAGCGCGGGGTACCTACCTGCTTGATTTTGGATGAAGAGGATTTTACGAGGCGACCCAGACTTGTAGGTTAATGGAACCAGGGCCAAGTTCACTCGGGCCAGTGGCGGAGGCAATGTATTTCCCATCGGGAGACCACGCCAATGTACGTATTGGATAGGGATTTTTGGTGAAAGTGTAGAGGGTCTTGCCCGTGCTGGCATTATATAATTCCACGGTATCACCTGCTGAGGCAATGAGCGAGCTATTGGGCGACCAGGCGATGGAAGAAAGACCGAATTTGGATTTCTGGTGGTGGACGACAAGTGTTTTTCCTGTGACTGCATTCCAAACGAGCACGTTGTTATTATCACCCATAAAGGCGATGCGCGTTCCATCTGGAGACCAATGAACCTCCTCGGTGTTTCTGGATTGGCCGCGGAATGTTAGGAGAGTATGGCCGGTGGTGGCATCCCAGACGCGCACTATTTCATCGACACTTGCCGAGGCGATGCGCGTTCCGTCAGGAGACCAGGAGAGCGATTCGATGAAATCGTTGTGACCGTGATATGTGAGCAGGAGCTTGCCTGACGTGGTATTCCAGACATGCACGGCGTTGCCATTGCTGTTGCCATCGAAGGCGGTGGCCATAAGCTTCCCATTGGGTGACCAGGCTGTTGCGAGCAGGGGGTTTCCCCCACTGGCAGGAGTAAAGTTCTTGCCGGGTGAGAATAACGGGATATAGGAAACTTTCCTCAGTGAACTTGTAGCGTAGACCTGGCTGGTTCCATTCTGTGAAGGTGATGGCATTGATGCCTTTTGCGAGTTAGAAGGGTATGTGCGCTGCAAGTGCGCGCTACTTGCATCCCATATATAGACCCTGTCACTTGAGCCGGCGATGCGTTTCCCGTCGGGAGACCAGGCGACGCAATAGGCAATGGGAATGGAGTAGTTTACCACGTGCTTGCCGGTCGTTGCGTCGATTGCTTGCACGTTATTGTCATTTGCTGTGGCGATGCGTTTCCCGTCGGGCGACCAGGCGATGGAGTAGATATCGTTGTATCCATATGACGTAGTATAGACGACTTGTCCTACATTTGGACCCAGGGAGATAGATGACGAAGTGGGTTTGGAGGTGGGCGTGTAGGCGGTTTTACGCGTGGCGGTGGCTTTGATACTGCCACCAGTGACGTTCTTCGGGCGTACGAAGTTCACAACCAGGACCATGCTGCCGATCAGGATGGCGACAATGGCTATCGCAGCGATCAGATTGAGCCGATGTTGCAGTTGTTGCAAATGTTGCAGATGTTGCACTTGTCTCGGCGGGAACGCGGGGCTGCTGTGATGTTTGCTCTGCGCGGTTCCTGGCGGCAGGTTTTGTCCATGTTCAATATGCTGGGGTCGAGGATAGGATTTGTCCTGGGCGATACGCTGCCAGGCTTGCTGTAGAGAACGCGCATCTTCCTCCTGTGAGTTTGTGCGATAGAAGAGGTGGAGATCGCGAATGAGCTGGCTTTTCGCTGAAATGCGCTGCCGGGATAGGTTGAGATCTTGTGACAGTTGCTCGACCTGTTCATCTACCTCTTCAGGAATGAAAAAATCATTATCTTGTATTGCCATATGGTCTGCTCCTTCCCTACTGTTGCTCGTAGATATTGCGCAGGAGGTTCAGGGCACGCGAGAGCATTACGCGTATCGTCCCTTCACGTTTGCCCATCCTGGCAGCAATCTCGGCACAGCGCATGTCATTGGTGAAGCGGAGTTGCAACACCTCCTGTTGGAGCGCTGATAAGCTCCGCAGGTGTGCTTGTAGGCGCGTATAATCTTCCTGGCGCAGGGTGACTTGCTCAGGCGCCAGTTCATCATCATCGTACAAGGTTTCAGCTACATGCTCCAGGGCGACATGCTGCCGGCGTAGTGAACGCCGATAGAGGTCGATAACTTTGTTACGCGCAACACGCCAGAGCCATGCCAATTGTTCTTTCTCGCCGAGGAGAGAAAACGTGTTGTTTTCGAGCGCTGCAATAAAGACTTCCACCAGGACGTCCTCGGCGTCTTCCCGAGAAGGGGTATGCAGGCGTAGATAGGCAAAGATGGTTGGCGCATAGCGTTGATAGAGTATCGCGGTAGGTGGATCATCGAGCTTTTTCAGTTGGTCTCGGTGCATCACGTCCCTCTGTTTTTTGAGATCTCACTGTAAGTATCGCAGATGGGAGGGAAATGTTACATAGGGGGGTTGTTTAGGGGGCAATCTGGGTGGTGGGGAGGGGAGGATGAGCGCGCAGCTGGGCAGGTTGACCGCGAGGGTCAACCCAAGACGTTGGTGGTTCAGCGGGGGAGAGCAGAGGATCAGTGCGAGACGAGGATGAGCGCGCGGTTGGGCAGGTTGATGGGGAGGGCAGGTTGATGGGGAAGGGAGGAGGTTGGCCGCGAGGGTCAACCCTACTATATGACGGGATTACGTGGTGGAACCTGTTTGGGGCGGGTTGCGAGATAGGAGGCAGTAGCCGTAACTACTGCCTCCTATCTCGCTCTGATGTTGAAGAGGGGGTGGGTTAGTAATTGTCTTCTTCGTCTTCGGTGACGGTGTAGGGTGGGACTTCGATTGGGACGCGGTAACCGGGAGCTGGCCTGTTAGTGGCGTCCTGCTGGGCGGGTGTCATCAGGTCCGCAGAGATGGCGCGGACGAGGCGCTCAATGCGGTCCCAGCGGGCGGGATAGCGGTCGGCATGGAACTTTTCCTGTCCGTTGCTGTCGTAGACGAAGAAGGTATAATCCTGATCGCCGTAGCGGTAATCTACCCGTGTATAGGGTATGCGCACGAGTTCGAGTACTTGTAGGGAGGAACGGGTGCCTCCAAGGGGGGTTTCTACGCCGTGTTTCTCCTGGTTGGCGCTTTCTTCTTGAGCCAGTGCGACGGTGGCTTGCCAGACATCCATGGGGACGCCTTCGGGGGCCGCGTCAGGGTGCAGGGCTTCGTTGACCTCAGTATTGTAGACTACCTCTCCACCGGCAGCGGTCAGGCGCCGTTCAGGGATGGGGCTGCTACCGACGATTCTGGTTTGTGTGACGAGGTCGAAGCGGCGGGCAATCTCGCGATGGCGCACCACTTTGCCAGTGCCGCTACAGGTTGCGCAAAACATTGTTTTGGCACCCTGGCAGTTTTCGCAGACACGCTTGCCGTTGCCACAACTGCAATCGACTTCTCCATTGACGCAGTCGGGGCATGGGACGGTTTTGCCTTTGTTGGCGGGGTCGGTATCGACAGGATTGGGGATGGGCACTCCCTGCTGGCGAATGCCATCGAAGACGTCGGCCACTTTTTCATTGACGGAAGAGGCGAAGTTTTCGGCCTGCTTCTTGAAGAAAGGTCTCTTTTTAGTCTCTACCCAATCGGCGATGTAGCCACGGCCGCGACAGGTTGAGCAGCGTTTCTTGGTGCGGCCCCGGCATTCGGGGCAGACGTACCAGCCACGCCCGGCGCAGGTGGGACAGAGGGCGCGCCCGGTGCCGTTGCAGTTGGTGCAGGCGACGACTTCGTCCAGGCCTTCCAGGCGCGTGCTGCTGGCAGGAGCTTTTAAGCTGGTGACTTCAGGGAGGTCGTAATCCCAGACGGGTAAGAGGGGCTGAGGCTTGCTAAGTGAACGGCCAGTGTAGGGTTCTGTGACCGTTTCCATGGTGCGTGTTTCCCAGCGCGTTTGTAGTGTGACTTCCCATAGTTCATCAACGCTCCAGGAGATGATGTCCATGTAGGCGCCAAGTTCACGCGCGACGCGCCAATTCTCGGAACTCCACATGTTGGCGAGCTGGCGAATGCGTTGTTCATCTTCGCTAGTGGCCTGGTGTGGTAGGTTGATGGTTTGTGCCTGTTGCCAGTATTCGCTGGCTTTTTCGGCGACGCGTTTAATGCGTAGTTGTGCCTCGTTGGCTCCTTGGGACAGGGTACGCTTGAGTTCTTCGAGGCGTTTGTCTATGTCATCCTGGTTGGGTTGGCCCTTGCCAGGTTGTGGTGGTTGTTGGGGGTCGTGTTCCCATTCGTTGCCCATGGTTGTTCCTCCGTTATAGGTTTGCTTTTCAGGTGTTTTGCGCGACCGGCGGGGCCGGTGGGTCTGTTCCTTCTATTAAGATATTGGGTAAGTTACTTTATATACGTGTAAGGCATTGGAGGGTTGTAGAGAGGGGAGGGGTGATCTTTTGTGTCTTTGGGTGTGTTTTGGGTGGCCTCGCGACCTGCGGTCGCTCGCTGAGGATTTAATGTGTGAAATTGGGCACTGGCAACTGCCGCGGCAG
>JBGQJX010000081.1:0-12138 GCA_041499255.1 Ktedonobacteraceae bacterium
CTGCTTTCATATGAAGATTGTCAGATTACTATGCTATATAGGTAGCATATTGGGGGGAGGGGTGCAAGGGAAGGCTAAAGAGGGGTTTTGTCGCACTTGTCGCACTTGTCGCACTTGTGACGCATGTTGCGGATGTGTTCTTCTAGCAGAATGAGTTAATCAAGTGTATGGAACGCGGTATCGCAGAGTAAATGACGCTTATGCTCCTAATGCGAGTGTTTCTCAATGCGCACTGAGAAATTCTCGTACCAACGTCATGTATTGTTCGAAGGCCACACGGCGAATCAAGTGACCGGTATTCTCAAAGTACACCATCCTGATAGCAGGCTGCGGAGATGCTACTTCGCGAACCACTGGCTCAGTACCCGTTGCAGGAAAGGCCCAGGCATGTTTCATGATAAGAGCAGGACAGATCACCTGCTGCAAAAGTTCAGCCGGGTTGTCCTTGTCCGTGCTGTTCCAGAGCTTTATGCTCTCCCTTGCCAGATCGAGATCGAACTGCACATAGGCCTCGACCATCGGCACGTACTCGTCTTCGGGCCAGAGTAACCCTCCCATTGTCGGTACGAGTTGTGGCAGAGCAAAGGCCATACGCTCCTTGTGGCTCATCGTCCTCAGTTGTTCAAGCCAGGCAAGCCAGGTGTTGAACCAGGCCAGGTAGCCCTCCGAGTTCGCGAAATCTCCAGATTGAGATTCTTCTCCCCAACCCTCGAAGATGAAGGAGTGCACAAGCTCCGGGTACGTTGCTGCGAGGCGCAGGACCGTTGAGCCACCCTGCGATAGGCCGATGATGCGAGGGCGATCCAGTTTGAGGGTGCGGATAACACCTGCGGCGTCTTCTACGAGAAGTGTACTTGAAAATCCGCTGGCGATGCCGTCTGAACGACCATGCCCCCGAGCATCAACCATGATGACGTCGTAGTCCCGTTCGAGTTCACAGGCTGTGCGCAGCCAGGTCAGCCCGTACTCATTGAAGCCATGCAGGAGAAGCAATGCAGGCTTCTCACCTCCGGTGCGATAGTAGTGGTGGCGTATGCCGTTGGCGAAGACGTCACCCTCGCTCCAATATGCCGGGATAAGTTCCTCAATGGGACGATAATTTTTCACAATAGCCTGCAGGCGTTCTTGCTGTTCACTCGTCATAGACAATCTCCTTTCTATGCGGTCGGATGTTTCGTCCTGGTGTGTTCTTTTGACTCTAAGTGTAAAGCATGACGTCACGTCATGCGCAAGCCCTTTTGCTACGAATTTACCAGAAACAATTCATGGTTGCCAGATCTGGACGGCGTTATCTTCGCTGGCGGAGGCGATCAGTTTGCTATCGGGGGACCAGGCAACGTCTTTGACCCTGGCTGTGTGCTTGGAATAGGTGAAGACCTGGTTGCCAGTAATGGCGTCCCAGATCTGCACTGTTTGATCATCGCTAGCAGTGGCAATGTACTTGCCATCAGACGACCAATCAATACTTCTGATCGCGGCGCTATGGGCGACATAGGTGTTGAGGTAGTTCTCCGTTTCGATTTCCCAAATGCGAACTCTGCCGGTTTTATCTCCAGAGGCAATATACTTGCTATTGGGAGACCAGGCGATGGCCTGCACTTCAGCGGTAACTCCGCGATAGGTGAAGACGTGAGTACCGCTGGTGCCCTCCCAAACCTGCACTGATTTATCGTCGCTGCCGGACGCGATGTAGTGTCCATTGGGGGACCATGCCAGGGCGTTGGCTGATCCGCTCTTGAGCCTGTTTGCATGTTTTTGATATTTGTAGACTATGCCTCCAGTAGCGACATGCCAAACCTGTACTGTTTTATCGTGGCTGGCAGAGGCGATGAGAGCGCCGTCAGGTGACCAGGCAAGAGCTTTTACGCTCCCGCCGCGCAGGAAACGGTTATGACCACTAAATGTGGTGATGTGTTTGCCGGTAGCGGCGTCCCAAACCTGCACGGTTTTATCATCGCTGCCGGAGGCGATAAGATAGCCACGACCAGCGGTCGACGTTCTCCTGTCGATCGACCACGCCACGGCATTAACTGTTTTCAAGTGGCCCCGATAGGTAAAGATGATTTTGCCGGTAGTGGCCTCCCACAACTGGACATTTGTGCTGGCGGAGGCGATGAATTTGCCATCGGGTGACCAGGCAATGGCATTAATAGGCCAAAAATTGTGGTGGGTATAGATGCTGGCACCTGGACGCGATGGAGGAGTTGACCTGGCTTGAGGCGGGAGCGCAGAGAGCTTGAGCGGCATTGAGACGGGACTGGGAGGGTGAATGCGTATCGTTGGCAACGATGATGAACTGCTTAGACTATGTGTCCTGTTAAGATATGTCCTGTATTCGCCCTCCAGAGAGGCAATACGCTGCAATACCTGTTTGATGGCGGCTATACTGCCAGGTCTTTTGCTCTCATCCATATCTACCATTTGCATGACCAGCATTTCAAGTTCTAACAGTTCTGGCTGATCTTGAAAATTCAGCGGCGCGAAGCGGAAGGGGGTATTGACGGGATCGTTGCCTGAAAGTAAATAGTGCAGGGTGGCGCCTAAACTGTACATGTCAGCGCGCGGGGTTGTCTGCGCTCTGCCGTATTGTTCTGGGGCAGCGTAGCCCAACGTACCAAGGGCACGGGTATCCCTCGTCTGTCCGGGTTTGAAGTAGCGAACGATGCCAAAGTCTATCAGGTAAAGGTGACCATTCTGCGTGCGCATAATGTTGGCGGGCTTGAGGTCGCGGAAGATAATAGGAGGTTGACGTGTATGCAGGAATTCAAGGGCTGTGCACAACTGGATACCGATATCGAGTGCTTCTTTGATGGTGAGATAGCCGTTTCTTGTTGAATTGAGGTAGTGTTCGAGCGTTTCGCCTTCGATAAATGTCATTACGAGGTATGAGCGGCCACCCTGATTGAAGTAATCATGAATGCTAGGAAGGTTGGGGTGATGGAGTCCAGCCAGCATATGAGCTTCTTGTTTGAAAGCATTGGTGACCAGGTTGATCTCGCGGGGGCTGAAGTCGTCCTGGCTCAACTCTTTGATGGCAACCAGGCGTCTACCGAGTGTTGTGTCTTCCGCTTTGTACACTGCTCCCATGCCGCCCATACCGACCTGGCCAAGAATGAGATAGCGCTGATTGAGGAGGTAATTAATTGGTAGAGATCCAGCGGAATTGGCAACGGCAGCCTCCAGAGATTTTGCCCTTGGCGACTGCCGACACTGGATACATACGATTGCTTGTGGAAGGTTGGCGGCTCCACAGTGAGCACAAAAAAGAGGGTAAGACATTCTGTATCCTCTTCTTTCGACTACGTCAACGTTTGAAGTTACATTTGAGATTAAGCTGCGCGATATTTCGAGCATAGTAGCATGGATATTTCGTGGCTGTCAAGTGCGGTATTACAATTTATAATGGTTGCCATATCTGGAGGGTATGATCGACGCTGCCGGAGGCAAGGCGAGAGCGATCAGGAGACCAGGCAACGGAGGTGATATAGCCGGTATGGCCCTGGTAGACACTGATGGAGTTTCTGGTGATAGCGTCCCACACCTGTATGATTTTATCATTGCCTCCAGAGGCTATGAAGCGGCTATCAGGTGACCAGGTGACACAATTCATGCTGCCAAGGGCGCTGCGGTGGAGAAAGCCGGTTCTGTTGGTGATGGCGTCCCAGATCTGCATGGATTTATCGGTGCTGGTGGAGGCGATACGCCTGCCATCAGGAGACCAGGCCACGGCAGTTACTTTCTGAGTATGCCCGCGATGGGTATTTACGCGGCGCTGGGGAAAAAGTAACGAGGTTAAAAAATTGCGGTTGGTGTCTCTGGCCCATTCCCAATACTGAACGGTGCGGTCGTTGCTGGCGGAAGCGATGTATTTGCCGTCAGGTGACCATGCCAGGGCAGTGACCCGGTCAGTATGGCCGTTATAGACGAAGAGGACGCGCCGCGTGGTGACCTCCCAGACCTGGACCGTTTTGTCAGCGCCGGCAGAGGCGATGCGGGCGCCATCGGGCGACCAGGCCACGGCGAGGACTTTGTCGGTATGGCCGCCAAAGGTAAAGGGGGGATTGTTTGCGCCGACCTCCCAGACCTGAACGGTGCGGTCGTCGCTGGCGGAGGCGATACGGGTGCCGTCGGGCGACCAGGAGAGGGCGTTGACTCTATCGGAATGGCGACGATAGATGCGGATACTCTGGCCATTGGTGGGATTCCAGAGGCGTACCGTTTTATCGTAACTGGCGGAGGCAACGTGGGAGTTATTGGGCGCCCATGCTACCGCTGTGACGCGGCTGGTATGGCCAGCGCAGATGAAGAGCGTATTTTTGCGCGGCTGCGGGATGGTAGCGCGTTTCGAGCGAGGAGCGATATACGCTGGATTGGCGGCTGGAATCAGGGTGCTGGCGAGCGGTGAGCCAGGCGAGACTGATTGATAGCCACGTGGGAGAGTTGGCGGCAAGGGGTTGGTCTGGGCTACGGTATAGAGAGTGGCGAAGTGCTGTAGTTTTTGCTTGACTTCGTTGGCGCTGGCGGGTCTTTTACTGATATCGACCTCTACCATCTGCATGATGAGCTTTTCGAGGTCGGCCAGGAGAGGGCTGCCATGTGTTTTCAGGGGCGCGAAGTGGAATGGTGAATCGGTGGGGTCGTCCCCGCTCAACATCTCGTGAAGGGTTACTCCCAGGCTATAGATATCGGTACGGGGGGTTGTCTGCGCGCGACCGTATTGTTCTGGTGCGGCATAGCCAGAAGAGCCAAGCGCGGTGGTGTCCTTCGCCTGTCCTGGTTTGAAGAGGCGAGCGATGCCAAAGTCGATGAGGAAGATGTGCCCGCTGGTGGTGAGCATGATATTGGCGGGTTTGAGGTCACGAAAAATGATGGGCGGCTGGTGTGAATGAAGATATTCGAGGACCGAGGAGAGCTGCGCGCCGGTATTGAGGACTTTGTCCAGCGGCAGTCTGCCGCCCATCTTGTCCAGGTACGCTTCCAGGGTTTCACCCTCGATATAATCCATGACAAGGTACCAGCGGCCGTTTTCGTTGAATTGCTCGTAGATGCGGGGTAAATTGGGGTGGGTCAGGCCAGCGAGCAGTTGGGCCTCCTGTTTGAAGGCCTGGGTTGCCTCGTGAAGCTCTTGAAGATTAAGGCTGCTCTGGCTCATCTCCTTGATGGCGAGTGGCCGGTTGCCAAATTGTGTATCAGCCGCTTTGTAGACGGCGCCGAAGCCGCCTTTGCCGATCTGACCGAGGATGCGATAGCGCCTTTTGAGGATGTGCTGCTGAACGAGCAGGCCGGTGAGGGTATGGCTGCTGGCGGGGCTATGGAGGGAGCGTCCACAGGCGGAGCAGAACATCGCCTGAGCCCGGTTGGCCGCGCCACATCTATCGCAAAAGAGGGTAGAGGATAGTGCCATGCATTTCTTTTTCTATAATTAGAAAGAATTTTCGTGTTGGTTTTTGTAGGTTAGTACAAAAGTACGTGATCTGTCAAGGGGATATTTGGGGCTATGCAGGGCTTCTGTGTTGTCGAATTCTTATCCACCATTAAGTACTTCCCCATTCTATTGATATTGGGCCTTTCCTATGTGTCAAGATATTTCATTATACGTCAATAATACCCAGAAAACACGAATTAGAAATCATGTCGATACTTTTGCACAATATGTACGTTGACATCCATGGGAGTATATTCTATTTTCGAGGATAGTAATGATATTGTCTAAGCACCGTTCGTCTTTGGGCTGATTTATACCTGGAGAGCAAGGTACAAAGCGGCAAAGGAGAGGGAGGTGCATGGCTTAGAGGTTCTGGTAACCATTTCACTGTTTTCCGTTTTTTATCACAGTATATATTGAATGGGAGTACGAATGAAGAGAGACTGTTTCGCTCGCTATCGGGGAGGAATGCTGGTTGTAATTATTGTCTCTATACTGTTGTGCAGCATAAATTTTGCTGCTCCGCAAACGAGAACAGCCTTTGCCCATGCGCGGCAATCCGCCGCCCCATCGAATACAGCGATACTGACCAACAAGAATGATTTATTGCGCACGGGACTCAATCCTAATGAAACTTATTTGACCACAGCCAATGTGAATGTGAACCTGTTCGGAAAGCGCATTACTTACAACGTCGATGGGCTAGTCTTCGCCCAGCCGTTGTATGTGCCCAATCTCACCATAGGGGGCAGCACGCACAATGTCGTCTTCGTAGCCAGCGAGCATGACAGTGTCTATGCCTTCGATGCCGATCAGACTAGCTTCTCCAGAACTTCGAGTTTTCTCTGGCACACCAGTTTCATCAATCCGCCTAGCGTGACCACAGCTTCTTCGACTGATGTGAATTGTATCGATATTCCGGAGATGGGCATCACGAGTACGCCGGTAATCGACCTGGCTACGAATACGATATATGTGGTAGCTACCACCAAAGAAAACGGAAATATTGTCTATCGACTGCACGCGCTTGATATCACTACTGGCAATGAGAAGCCGGGCAGCCCGACGCTTATTCAGGCCTCTGTCCCGGGGACAGGTGATGGCAGCGTCAACGGTAAGGTGACTTTTACACCTAAAATGGAGGGGCAGCGCGCGGGCCTACTGCTCACCAACGGCACGGTCTATATTGCCTGGGCCTCGCACTGCGACAACTTCCCATACCATGGTTGGGTGATGGGGTACACATACAATGGTTCGGCATTCCAGCAGGCGAGCGTTTACAACGTTAGCCCCAATGGAAGGCAAGGGGGAATCTGGCAGAGCGGAGGCGGACTGGCATCCGACAGCAGCGGCAATGTTTACGCAATATCAGGCAACGGCACCTTCGACCTCAATAAGGGGGGTGTGGCCGCCGGCGATACTTTCATCAAGTTTAATGCCCAATTGCAAGTGGCCGATTATTTCACGCCGTTCAACCAGGCCTGCCTGGATAGTGGAGACGTGGACCTGGGCTCAGGTGGGCCTATGCTCCTGCCGACACAGAGTGGATTAACACCCAATGAGCTGGTTAGCGTGGGGAAAGAAGGACGTATCTACGTTGTCAACCGCGACAGCATGAGTAAGTTTACCGCTGATCCAAGTTTGAATTGTGCTACTAGCGAGCAAAACCGGACTGACATTGACAAAATAGTGCAGGAGTTGCCAGTCAATACTGCCAATGGGGGTGTTTGGGGTAACCCTGCCTACTGGAATGGCCCCAGCGGGCAGTTCGTTTACGTCTCGGGAAGAGCTGACCACTTGAAGGCTTTCTCATTAACGAATGGAAAGCTCTCCACCTCGGCGACGTCTCAGTCACCTGAGATCTTTGGCTATCCATCCGCCAATCCAGTTGTTTCCAGCAACGGCACGATCGCGGGTTCAGGTATCGTATGGGCCACGGACCCCAAGGCCGTCTTGCGCGCATATGATGCCAGCAACCTGTCCAAAGAGCTTTATAATAGCGCCCAGAATGCCAGTCGCGATGGATTGGATAGCTATGTGAAGTTTACGTCGCCTACCATTGCCAACGGCGAGGTCTTCGTCGGAACCAAAACTAGCTTAACAATTTACGGTCAATTGCCGCCGCCCCCTGCCAACAACGTGGGCATCAGCAGTGACGGTAATCCCTCCGTAGCTAACTATGACTTCGCCGGGCATAGCTACTCGGCCCAGGCTTTGCAGGCAGCCGGCATCATTCCAGGCGCTACAGTTACCTTCAATGGCGTGGACTTTACGTGGCCCAACGTGACCCAGGGCTCTCCCGATAACTACCAGGCCAGTGGGCAGGTCGTCCCAGTTACCCCAGTGAGCGGCGCCACCACTCTGGCTTTTCTTGGCTCGTCTACCAATGGCTCAGCCAGTGGCACAGCTACGATTACCTACGCGGATGGTTCGACGCAGAACTTCACTCTAGGCTTTACGGACTGGGCGGTCGCTGCGACCTCGTTTGGCAACAGCATTGTAGCCACAACCTCTTATCGCAACTGTGGTTGCGGTAAACAAAACATCAGTATCTTCATGTTCTATGCTGAAGTTGCGATGCAAGCAGGCAAGACGATCAAGACTGTGAAGCTACCCACGCCGGGCGGCACCAGCCAACTGCATGTCTTTACTATCGGTACCAGGGTCAGTTCGACGCCCCCGCCTGTTTCTTATAACAATAGCGGAACCAGCGACGACAGTAATCCCTCAGCAGCCAACTACGATGGCGTGGGCCATAGCTACTCCGCCCAGGCCCTGCAAGGCGCCAATATCACGCCGGGTGGCACAGTTAAGTTTAACAACGTAACCTTCACCTGGCCGAATGTAACTCCGGGTAGTCCGGATAACTTCCGCGCCATTGGGCAGACCATCCCGGTCACCCCGGTGAGTGGCGCCACCTCCCTGAATTTCCTGGGCTCCTCGGTCAATGGCCCATCGACTGGCACTGCCGTCATTAACTACACTGATGGTTCAACTCAGTCCTTTGCGTTGGGCTTAAGCGACTGGGCGCTCAATGCCGGAAAATCAACCCCTTCTTATGGTAATGGCGTGGTAGCAACCCTGCCTTACCGCAACGCAGGCGGCGGAAAGCAAACCATCAATGTCTATGTGTTCTACGCGGCTGTGGTGTTGAAGGCAGGGAAGACCGTGAAGAGCGTGAAGCTGCCCGTTGCTCTCAACCAGGGGCAACTGCACGTCTTTTCCATCGCTACCGCAACAGCCGCCGGGCCGGTTGGCTATAACAATATTGGAACCAGTGACGATAGCAATCCGACGGCAGCTAACTACGACCACGGTGGGTATAGCTACTCGGCCCAGGCGCTGCAAGGAGTCAATATCACGCCGGGTGGCCAGGTTGTCTCTAACGGCGTAACCTTCGTGTGGCCCACTCCTGGTTCTGGTGTCGCCAATAACTATGAGGTAAGTGGACAGATCCTTCCCGTCTCTCCCGTGAGCGGCGCCACCACTCTGGCCTTCCTGGGTTCTTCGACCAACGGAGCTGCCAGTGGAACGATCACCATCACGTATACCGACGGGACAACCCAAACAGCTACGCTTGGTTTCACGGACTGGGCGGTTGCCTCAACCTCGTTCGGCAACAGCATAGTGGTAACGATGCCCTATCGCAACGGCAAGAGTGGCAGGAGTAGCATCAAGGTCTATGTGTTCTACGCGAACATTACTTTGCAAGCCGGAAAGACTGTGCAAACAGTCACCCTGCCCTCCTCGGTCACCGGTGGCCAATTGCACGTTTTCAGCGTTGGAACCAAGTAGGGAAGTCTGTCCTCATTGAGGTAAAAGAGAGCAAGGCATGGACAACAGATGTCTCTGCCTTGCTCTCTTTCGCTGCTCTCCGGTCTAAATCACATCCAGGGAGAGTATTTTCCAGTTGTTTCCCTCTTGCTTTAGCTGCAAATGCGCGTGATATCGCAACCCGTTCTTGCGTGAGTTGGTCATGATGACCTGGGTAGGGTCAGTCGAGTTAATCAGCAGGTCAAAGCTAGTAAGAGGTCCGTACTGGTTATCCCTGGCCTGGGTGAGTTGTGTAAACGTCTGCCGGGTAAGTTTCTGGCCGTCCAGGGTTGTCGCGTTGGCATCCAGGTACGAGTAGGCAAGGGTGTAGTTCTGAGCTTCAAAGGCTTTGTAAAAACTGGTAACGGTAGCCTCAATCGCGCCTGTTCCTCCAGGTGTGGGGGACACTGTACCTGAAGAAACTGACGTAGGCGGTGGGGATGCTGTACCTGTAGGTGTTGGTGTAAGGGTACCGCCCTGCGCGCTGGCTGTTGGCGTAGGGGTGAGCGCTGGTGTTATTGAAGAAGCGCAACCGCTGAGCGCGACCACCGCGAGGAACATGATAATCAGGAGCCGAAAGCGGAACATTGTTCTTTTCTCTTTTCTATGTTACAGACTTATTTATCGCATTGATCCGTGTTTGCTGGAGTCACAGGCAGTATTGTACTCCCTTGGATATTGCGACGCAATCGAACCGCAGGCAACCTGGTACCCATGCCGCGCAAAATGACAAAAGTAATAGGTTTTTATGTGAAGGTGCGGCAGTGGCAGACGCCGTCTGCCACTGCCGCACCTTCACATAAAAATCTCCATCAGGGGATGAGGATACCTCGACCGCGCAGTTTGCCACTGTCCAGATCGTGGATGGCGTCGAGGGCAGCGTCAAGAGGATACGCGGCGGTGTGCAGATGCACTTTGCCCTGCGCTGTGAGGGTCATCAATTCTGCAAGGTCGTTGTATGTTCCAACAAGGTTGCCGATAAAGTTGATCTCGGTCGAAATGATGTCGATCATGGGAACATTAAGCTTGCCGCCGTAGCCGATAACATAGTAGGAACCTGCCCGGCGTAACATGGCAACGCCAGCCTCGATAGCGCCTCCCTCACCAACAAAGTCAACTACTGCTTCAGCACCATGTCCACTGGTGATGTCTTTGACTTTGTCGATCTCGGTTCCATCAACCAGGACGGTATGATCAGCGCCCCATTGGCGTGTCAATTCGAGGGCCTCCCTGGAACGATCAACGACGATAATTTCCGCGGGAGTAAGCGCCTTGAGGCACTGAATACCAATGTGGCCCAGTCCACCTGCGCCGATCACCACCGCTTTCGTTCCGGGATACAGGATGTTCGACGCTTTTTTGACAGCATGGTAGGCGGTCAGACCTGCATCGGCAAGGGCTGCGATATCCTTGGGGGCGAGACTCGGGTCCAACTTGACGACAGCGCGTGCTGTTGTCTTCAGGAAGTTGGCCATGCCGCCATCGATTGAGATGCCTGGAAAGGCATTGTTGGCGCAGTGCATATCATCACCGGCACGGCAAGCGCGGCATAAGCCGCAGGTGATCAGCGGATGGACGATGACGGTGTCACCGACCGCAACATTGCTGACGGCTGAACCAAGCGCATGGACCCAGCCCGCGTTCTCATGACCAAGGATGTAGGGCAGCGTAACGCCGGATTTCTCTTTCCACTGTCCCTCGATGATGTGGAGATCGGTGCGGCATAGGCCAGCGCCACCAATGCGAACGATGACATCGAGTGGACCGGTAATCTTCGGCTCAGCAACCTCTTCGACCACCGGCTGTACTTCATAATGGTGCAAACGTACGGCTTTCATAGGTATCTCCTCTCATCCCTCCTGAGCGGAGCTAGATGTGCTAGCGGTGTTGGAGGGAAGGCTATTAAATATACTCCTCTATATTTAGATCATCTGATCCGACAAAGCGCGAACCTGGTAAGCCCCAGTCGCGAAAGAAGTCACCTGTTGTACGGCATAATTCGACGTTTACATCACTCCCTGCTCGAATTAATGCCCTGCTGCGCCGCCTGGCCCGGTCAACATCGGCATTGGACATCTTCGAGCCATCGCGGTTAGCGATAAGCGGAGTATCCAGAGCAAGAGTTTGCCTGGCGGGAGCAGATTGCTTTAAGGAAGAGAGCAGCGCCTGCCGGGCTTGAAACGTCAAGAAGGTTATGCGCTCGCCCTGTTTGCCAACGCGCGGAGTGTATTGTACAGCCAGCGGGTCCGCCTCGATGTCTGGAATGAGATAGCCTTCGCTGTCCAGCGACCCGACATCGCCTACGCGCAGGCGCAGCAGCTCGCTGAGCCGCAAGCCACTGCCAATGAGCGCTAGCAGGATGACATTATCAACGCCCTGCCGGTTGATACTGCCCGGTGAGGAGGCTGAGGCGGTTCCAGGCAGGGGTCGCCAGGGGATTGCCACGCCATTCAAGCGAAACCAAATCTTTGCTCCCATTGACAGAGCGGAGACCTGACTTTCAGTGTATCCAGCAAGAGCAGAGGCGAATGAGGCGAGCGCCTGTTCGGCTACTAACGGCTCCACTGAAGCTTGTTCCAGGAGCGCTTCGAGATCATGATTTCCAGTCATGGTGCGGAAGCGCTCCAAAGTCGCTACCGAGGTGCGCACCCATGAGGGTTCGCGGCAGCGCCGGGAAAGTATATCGGCCATGCGGCTAACAGAGGGGAAGGCGAGAAGCTCGCCTTCTCGCCGGCCTGCAAGTACACGTGTCACATTCATTGGCGACCTCTAGCATTAATTAGCTCCTGAAGCTTATGCCCCAGGAAATGATCGCGCAGCACCACCTCACATGAAGTTACTCCAGGAACAGCTTCAACGCGCCGCCTGATCTCCCGCCCAATACTGGTAGCGAATTTGGA
>JBGQJX010000082.1:0-12104 GCA_041499255.1 Ktedonobacteraceae bacterium
CTGCTCGCTAATACCAGCTTTCCTCAAGGCTAAACCGTCGTCACCCTCAACTTCACCAGGAGAGAGTGTAAGTTTTTCCAGAAAGCCCAGCATCGCCCGTAGCTTTTCATCGATTGGTGCTGTTCGCCAATCGTCCAGCACTGCTTGTACCAGTTCGCTTGAAAGAAGCGTTGACGCGACCGCGCCATGCGAGCCAGTTCAAAAAGCACAGCGATTCTTGCTGGAGACAAAGGTCGCGAAAAGTTCGCGTTCGCCGAAACTCCATTCAGAGGGCTTATGCATGGCCCCTTCCAGGCAATTTGAAAAGGGAGTCCCAAACAGGTGGGGGCGGTAGAGCAGCGTACGAATAACATCTGGTATAGGAAGGTCCTCGCCTCGCAAAGCCTGCATCTCCTCAAGAAGTCTCTTTTGTTCCGGGCTGTGCCCCAGTTCAACGATTTTAAGACGCACCGGCTCTCTCCCCTTTCACCGCTTGCTGCCCGCGCTCTAAGCGTACTATACCTGCCCCAAGAGCCGCACACAGCGTAATTTCAAAGATGGCGTCCTCAGAAAAACCGGCTCGGTGCAATGACTCGACGTCTCCATCAACAACCCTGTAAGCGTGCATCGCGATTTTGTCCACATACTTGCCCACTTCCGCGGGTAGCCCTGGGTCCTGCTTATCTGCCTCAATTGCACGACCACCAGACGCCGCCGCCCGTGCTTCAACCACGCGTCTCAATCTTTCATCAGTATCTCCAGGCGAGGTAAGCACCGCTTCAATCAATTGCTGTATATCAGCCGTATATTGGATGGTCATACCATCTTTCTCCTGAGCAAATTGGTGTTTGACTTTATTATACTAACACATTAACCTTGGTGATAGATGCCGCACTATGAAACGTTCGGAGCACTCTCTGTTGTCCTGATTACCACAAAATGTACAGGCAACCCTTCAGACTGACCTGTAGAGCATAAGGGGAAATAATACATGGGATTATCTATTTACCAGGTTGATGCATTTACGAACAAGCCGTTTTCAGGCAACCCGGCTGCCGTATGCCTCTTGCCCAGCCCCAGGGATGATCGTTGGATGCAGCAATTAGCGCAGGAGATGAACCTCTCAGAAACAGCCTTCCTCCTCTGGCAGAAAGAAGGTTTCAATTTGCGCTGGTTTACTCCCGCTGTCGAAGTCGATCTTTGTGGACACGCTACGCTCGCCAGTGCCCATATCTTATGGGAGCAGGAATATTTGCAACCAGGTGAGCAGGCACGCTTCAACACACGCAGCGGCCTGTTGACAGCCGATCGTCAGGGAGATTGGATAGAACTCGATTTTCCCGCAAAGCTAGAGGAGCCTGCCACTGCGCCGCCCCATTTGATCGAAGCCCTGGGTATCACTGCGACGTATGTGGGTAAAAATGCCTTTGATTATATTGTCGAAGTCGATTCGGAAGAGATCGTTCGCAATATGGAGCCCGACCTGACCTTGCTGGCCAAGGTTTCTTCACGCGGAGTAATGGTGACGAGCCGCGCATCTTCTCCCGGCTATGATTTCGTCTCACGTTTTTTCGCTCCGCGAGTAGGGGTGAATGAAGACCCGGTGACCGGCTCAGCCCACTGTTGCCTTGCTCCCTACTGGAGTAAACAACTGCATAAAAAAGAAATGGTTGCCTACCAGGCCTCTGCTCGTGGTGGCGTCCTACGAGTTCGTATCGACGGCGATCGCGTGAAACTAGGCGGGCAAGCGGTGACAGTTATGCACGGAGAACTGGCATTTTCGTGAACTTTGTCTTCAGCAAGAGCACTTTGTATGCTGCCCCTCAAATGAATAGCATCTCATGCCATGATAGGAACAGGACCCGTCGTACGTCTCTCTATTAATTTTGTGCTCAGGCGTATTAGCTCTGGCGGCTGCTGGGGATTCTCGATAAGCTCCATCAGCTTGTGCATACCCAACTGCCCCATTTGCTGCATCGGCTGCTGAATAGTGCTTATTTCAAGTAGCTCCGAAATTTCGATACCGTCATATCCTATTACGGATAAATCATCGGGTACCGCAAAATTGAAGGCTTTTGCCGCTTCAAGTACACCGACCGCCTGCATGTCAGAGGCAGCGAAAATCGCCGTTGGTCTTTTTTTTTGTGAGAGCAGTTGCATGGCGGCCTCTTTTCCCCCTTGCCGAGTCCACTCAGTCACTAACACCAGTTCTGGCTCAAAGAGCAGTCCCGCCTCGCCAAAAGCGCGATGCAGTCCAATCAAACGGTCATTCGCCTGGTTAAACTTGAAGTTCCCCTCAACGATACCATTGACGAAGCCAATACGCCGGTGTCCCTTCTCAATCAAACACTTCACTGCCTGGTACGCTCCCCCAACATTATCGACCACTAGCGAGTGAAGATAGGGACTGTAAGCGTCTACCAGCACCACAGGCATCCCTTTTTCTGCGAAAGTGCTCGCGGTCTCGTCTTCTGGAGTCAAAGAAACGATCAGTAATCCATCTACCTTGCGGCGCATTGGGAGTTCAGTAAAATAGCGGTCGCGCTGAGCGTTTGATAAAACGTTATATAACACAAGGTCCCTGTTCTGCTGAGCAAGAACTGCCTCCACACCCCTCAGTACCTCGATAAAGAAGAAGCGAGTGAAAAATGGTACGAGAACACCTATTGAACCCGTACGCTTAGAAATCATGCTACGCGCAATGGGACTTGGCCTGTAGTCGAGTTGAGCAATGGCGTTTAATACCTTCTCACGAGTCATTGGCTTAACATTTGCACTGTTATTGATAACCCGCGAAACTGTTCCAATACCAACGCCTGCGACGCGCGCTACATCATGAATTGTTATAGCCATCCCGTTTCTTTCCCATCAGAAATAGAGAGTAGCATATCGCGTTATAGAAACGTTTCCAAATGTCTCTGGCACACACACATTGCTAATTCGAGCATATCATACTTCTTGCATCTGTACAAGCCAGAATTTTTATGGTATTGTTACAACATACTTATTGGAAACGTTTCCAAAAGCTCAGTTTATTTCATTGTTGGCACAGACCTGGATCTGTTTCTACGTTGCGCTAACATCATGTGTCGGCACCGTTCAGGAAATCATTTCACTCCAAGGGGTGTTAGGTTTTTGCTTTGCGGAACGTATATAATGTATTCTGGTTGTGTCTAGGAAATCATTTCACTCCAAGGGCATGAAGTCCCTTGTGTTTACTCGTACGGTACTCTGGTTAGATACGCCCTTTATGTTATACTACCAATATAGCCAGCGCCCAATCTATGAGGTAGTTACAATCGCATGGATGTGCAACCAGGCAGGCAACTTGCAATGAAGCAAGGCAAGGGTGTTTCACCTGGAAAGGAGGATGTACAAGGAACATATGTAATTACTTTCCCTCTCTTTGTGACAAAGGGGGTTTGAGGTATCTCCATATGGAGAAACAGAAGTCGGAAACACGGTAGGCATAGAAGTTCTTCAAGAATGCATTCATCCGTAGTGCTTGCAATTTTTATCGACTGTCTAATATAAAGGAGTATCAGACATGGTTCCTGAACAGCGTGAAGCTCTTGATGAAATTATCGTCAAGATTCGTGCAGGACGTATGACTCGTCGCACGTTCATCGAACGCGCCATCGCCATTGGTCTATCCTCTACTGTGGCAGGCTCACTCCTTGAGGCGTGCGGTGGCACCAGCAACACAACAGGTGGCACTGGCCAGACGACGAACGTTGTCTGGCAGACTGAGAATGATAACTCGGGCACCTACCCGGCACTTGTGGACACCTACAACAAAACCAATAAGGACGGCGTCCACGTGACGTGGCACAATGGTCCATCGGGCACCGGTGATATCCTCACTATCTATGATAATACGCTGCGTGCCAGAAGTGGCAGTATTGATGTGATGTCAATAGACGTTGTCTACCCGGCTGTTTTTGCCTCCCAGGGATGGACAGTGCCACTCAACAGCAGGTGGTCTGAAAGCGATCGCGCGAACTACCTTCCAGGGCCGATTAAGTCCTGTACCTACAACGGCCAGGTCGTGGCTGCGCCGATGCGTACAGACCTGGGAGTGCTCTACTACCGAACAGACATCGTCTCAACACCCCCAAGCACCTTTGCCGACCTGACGACCGCAGCAAAGAGCAACGCATCCAAGGCCAAGTACGGCTATGTCTGGCAGGGATCGCAGTACGAGGGATTGGTGTGTGATTTCAGCGAGGTCTTGCATGGCTATGGTGGCGATGTGCTCGACCCCACCGATTCGAAGAAAGTTATCGTCAACAGTCCGGAGGGGGTGCAGGCACTCACAGAGATGGTAAGCTGGGTCGGTACAATCTCCCCTACTGCTATCACCACGTTTACAGAGGAACCAAGCCGCCAGGCCTTCCAGAACGGTGATGCCATCTTCATGCGCAACTGGCCGTACGCGTACTCGTTGGGCAACGCCAGCGGTTCAAAGATCGCTGGCAAGTTTGATATCACTTCCCTGCCCTATGGCGGAAGCGGCACAGTCGGGCATTCTACCGTTGGTGGCTGGAATATGGCCATCAATGCCTTCTCCAAGAATCCCGATGCATCATGGAGTTTTATCAAGTACATGCTCAGTTCAGATGCGCAGAAACAATTAGCTATTAAGGGCTCGTTTACACCCGCCTTAAAGAGTGTGTACGACGATCCTGCCGTGAAGTCGGCGCAGCCGCTCTTCACAAAACTGCAGCCCATCCTGCAAAATTCCCTGCCGCGTCCGATATCTCCAGTCTACCCGGACCTTTCGAATATCATTCAGAATCACGTACACCAGGCGCTCACGAAGACGGTCGGCCCAGCCGATGCGCTTAGTGCTCTCCAGACTGAGCTACAGGCGCTGGTATCGAAGTAGTGTTTCGTAGCCTTGTAACAGTAGAGTGAAGTCATGAGGCAGCCTATTGCCAGGTTGCCTCATCGGCCTATCCCTTAGGGTAGATCACTTGCTGCTATCTTGTCATTTTTGAAGTAGAAAAAATAGGTAAGGGGAAAAGTGTCATGGCGACTACGACACAAGCGACGGCTATACCTGTACGTAGACGAAGTCTGCGAGAACGCTTAGATATGGGCAATGGAGTGTTTCCTTATTTCCTGGTGGCTCCGACGATCATCATTATTGCTGCCGTGGCCGTCTATCCTATCATTGATTCGATACGTCTCAGCCTCCTGGATAATCCGCTGCTCCTGACTGGCTCGCAGTTTGTTGGCTTACGTAACTATTTCCAGGTCATCGGTGATCCGGCATTCCGGAGTTCTGTTGGTATCACGATCGTTTTCAGCGTGGTGAGCGTGGCCCTGGAGACGCTCGTGGGGTTTGGCGTCGCTTTACTGATGAATCAAATGTTTCCAGGCCGTGGCCTGGTGCGTACGGCCATTCTTATTCCTTTCGCATTCCCGACCATTGTCTCCGGGCAGATCTGGTTATTGATGTTTAACGCCCAAAACGGCGTCCTGACCTACCTGATGCAGGCCACGCATCTCCTGGGACCGGGAGATTCCCTCCTCCGAACGCCCGGTGGCCTGGTCACTGCCGCGATCATCATCGATGTCTGGAAAACAACGCCATTTATGGCCCTCCTATTGCTGGCTGGTCTGCAAGTCATACCCGGCGAGCTTTACGAGGCCGCAGGCGTGGATGGTAGCAATCGCTGGCAGCAGTTCTGGACTATCACCTTGCCCATGCTCAGAACTGCGCTTTTGATTGCGCTCATGTTCCGTCTGCTGGACGCGCTGCGCGCTTTTGACCTGTTCTATATACTCACCGGTGGCGGGCGCGAGATTCAGACAATAGCACTGTACTCCTACGCGAATATGTTTCAGGCGACGAACTTCGACTTTGCCCCTGGTGTTGCAGCCGCCGTCATGCTCTTTATCATCTGTGCCGTTGTGGGTATAGTGATAGTCTCGACGACGCGTCTGAGCCAAAACTAGTGTACGTCTATAGAAAGGGAAGTATCTCATGACAGTACGAGAGCAAGTCGTCCCCTCGGCAAAGGCAAAGGTAACAGAGACAACTCCAGGGCGACGAATAAAATGGGGAGTAATTGGCCGCTATATTGCTGTGGTAGCTGTGCTCGTCATCGCCCTTGCCCCATTCTATTGGACGGCGATCACTTCGATAAAGGTCGACTCTGAAATCAACGCTTCGCCACCAACCCTCATCCCGCATACGTTCACCTCGGTAAACTATCGTAACGCCTTCGCAAGCGTTCAGCCTGCTTTTGCGAAAGATCTTTTGAATAGTACGATTGTGGCGATTTTGACGACCATCCTGGCTTTGATCTTCGGTTCGATCTGCGCTTATGCCATCGCCCGCACGAAATTCCTGGGGAAAGGGGGCGTCCTGGCAATTATCCTCTCGGTCCAGATGTTCCCGCTCATCGCGCTGGTAGGGCCGCTTTTTGTCTTTTTTACAGGCACCCTCAATGTCTACAACACGTACGTAGCGTTGATCATCCCCTACCTGGTCCTTGCCTTGCCCGTCACAGTGTACTTCTTGACTTCGTTTTTCCGTGATTTGCCCCCAGATCTTGAAGAAGCTGCATTGGTTGATGGTACCACTCGCCTGGGAGCACTATGGCGTATAGTGTTGCCTCTGACCGCACCAGGCGTCTTTACCACCGCGATTCTCTCGTTCATCACGGTCTGGAACGACTTCCTTTTCGGTTTGACCTTGACCGCGGACTCAAATGCGCAGACGGTGACGGTGGCTATTCCGCTCTTTAACGGAGAGCACCAGATTGCCTTTGGAGAGGTCTCCGCTGCCGCCATCATCGTGACCATTCCACTTGTGATTATGGTGCTGTTCTTGCAGCGTCGCATTGTCTCCGGCTTGACCGCTGGAGCAGTCAAAGGCTAGGGGTTTGTCGCAGCATGATATGAACCATCCCGCATTTGACGGATGAAGTGACAAAAAAGAATCCTCCTGAGATTGATTGAAGTAGTGAATACTCAAATAAGTCTCAGGAGGGTTCTTATTATCTTCTCTTTCTCCCTATGTGTTGACCAGCATGTCTAATCGCCTGAGGCTGTTGCCGGAATCGATACCGATACCGATACCGACCCTTTTATCAGATCAGCCGCCTTTTCAGCAATCATAATCGTGGGAGCATTAGTATTGCCACCAACCACTGTCGGCATGATCGAGGCATCGATGACTCGTAGACCTTCTACACCGCGTACTCGCAAGTGTGCGTCGACCACGGCCATGGCATCATTGCCCATTTTACACGTGCCTACAGGGTGATAGAGTGTTTCTACATAGTTGCGGATATACTCAGCAATCTCCTCGTCGCTCTGCGCTTGCGGCCCAGGGTGTGTCTCCACATCACGGAATGGAGCAAATGCCCGTGCTTCACCCACCTTACGCGCTATCTTAACGCCTGCCACCAGTGCCTGCATGTCGGCCTCCTCGGCAAAGTAATTAGGCTGGATGATCGGCGCCTCGGCGGGATTGGTCGAGCGCAAGGCAATATAACCACGGCTCTGCGGATGCAGCACGCATGGTGCTATCGTGTAGCCATCTCCTTCTGGTACGGTGAAACCATGATTCAGGTAGTACACAGGCGCGAAATGGTATTGAATGTCTGGCATGGGTAGGTTGGCTTGCGTTCGGACGAAAGCCCCACCCTCCGCAACATTTGAAGTCAGGGGACCCCTTTTGTTGTCTACAAAATCCTGGAGATTCTCTGGCGACTGTGCATGGGCCAGCGAGATTGCTTGGGTGGAAGCATAGAGCACGACAATCGCCGGGTGATCTTGCAAATTCTGTCCTACCCCTGGTAAATCAGCCACCACTGGGATACCCAGCGCCTTGAGGTGATCGGCAGGTCCGATACCAGAGAGCATCAGGAGTTGGGGAGAATTGATTGCCCCACCAGAGAGAATCACTTCTTTGTTGACATTGACCTGTTGTTTCTCGCCACTCTGAACATACTCGACGCCAACAGCATGTGTCCCCTCAAACAATACATTTGTTACCAGAGCCTGTGTTTGTAAGGTCAAATTGGGCCTGCTCAAAATGGGATGTACATAGCCAACAGCGGCACTATGACGTAATCCATCCCTCTGTGTCACCTGGTAAAACCCTACGCCATCCTGCTCGGGTCCATTGAAATCGTTCGTCAGTGGAATGCCTGCTTCTACCCCCGCTTCAACAAAGGCATGAGTGAGTGGATTGAGTGTGCGGTGGTCAGTGACATTGAGAGGGCCGCCCGTGCCATGAAATTCTGAAGCGCCGCGTTCCTCGTTCTCGGCCTTCTTAAAGTAAGGCAGCACCTCCGAAAAACTCCATCCCTCGTTCCCCAATTCGCGCCAGTGGTCGTAGTCGCGCCGATTACCACGCATATAGACCATCGCGTTGATCGAACTGGAGCCGCCCAGGACTTTTCCACGGGGCCAATACAATCTACGGTTGTTGAGGTGTGGCTGTTCCTCTGTCTCATATGCCCAATCGAGCGGAGATTTAAATAAACTGGAGAAAGCGGCTGGAATGTGGATTTCTTGCGCCTCGTCTGGCCCTCCCGCTTCTAGCAGAAGAACATTGATTGCAGGATCTTCAGTCAAGCGGTTGGCTAGCACACAACCCGCGGACCCTGCGCCGACGATTACATAGTCATACATGGGTTCCTCCTTTGGATGGAGCTATAGGTCGTACTACGCTATTTGCTAAGTATAGCTATCCACATTGATAAAAGTCAATCTTTGTTTACTCGACGCGAATACGGGGACGAGCTGTCACATAGGCAATTGAGGGAGAAGTTCTTGTAGCCAACCCCATCAAAAAGAACGACGATCTTATCGTCTATCTATGTTCGAAAATGGATGAGAGGTGCGTTTATTTGCATTAGACGTAGGGCACAGAGACCGCTAAGTAAAGAGTAATCACCCTGGCAGTCAATGAATAAACTTCCGATCGCCCTGGGGTTAGGCGAACAGATGTACTCACGAAAGAATAGAAGCATGCAGGCAGATATACATTTCAAGCAGTCTATGTTTCCAGGTATGTGCCCCATATGCAATGCGCCACTTAGCAGCACAGGTCCAAGTACATCCCCCAATAGCGTAGTCATGTGCCCTTCGTGTGGTTTCTCCGGCCCTTTTGTCCAAAGACAACATCAGCTCACCCCCCAGCCTGATCAACAGCCTCATCAGGGGGTGCCTTCTGTTTGGATTGATCCGGCCGTCTCAACGTTTCTCCTGGATGATCAAAAGAAACGGGTAGATTACACACCGGGTGTCTTGCAACTTCGGTCACGGCATCGACCGAAAAAGCCACAATCCATCAGTTCATCCTCAGCCAAAGGGCCCGTGACCCCAATCCCTCCGCGTGCTTCGGCCCGGCGTTCCAATAACGTCAGGGTGCGCCCAAAATATCTTGACCCTGGCGCTCAGGTCAATCAACTGCAGGAGAATGATATCACGCGTATCCCAACGTATACTCCATCAACAGTGTGGCAATATGAATCATCCGACTTTGAAATAGAGAGTAGTCTACCCGCACTCTCATTGTTAGTAGATGCTCCGACACTCTCTGAATCCTATGCACCAAGACTAACTGATCGTCTACCCTATATCGATGAGATAGATACGATACCCTTTCAGCAGGAGAACCGGGTTACTATTGATGAGATAAATACTATGCCTCTCAGGCTGAGATCGCAACAGCTCGATATTGATGAGATAGACACTCTTCCGCCCCTGGCTGGCAGCGCCCCAAATGGCCGTTCTCTCGTCTCAAACAACCAGCCCGCTACTATGGCACTGGCCCTGGCTTCACCTGACCTATCTTCTACACAAAGCAGTCTGTTCGAACGAGAGAAGTTTGCCCTTGCTCAGCAGATAACAGATCCGTCTTCCTGGACAGCGGGCGGCGCCAGCGGCTCTCCCTATGCACAGCGAATCGCCGAACGTCACACGAGAACGAGACGCAGGCTTTTCCCACACCCAATGGATCATCTACGCTGGTGGCTACTGCATCCCGGACGTATCGAATTTATTTTGTGGTTGTGCGGTACGATCCTGCTCCTGGGCGTCACCATTGTCCTTTTGCTTGCTACTGCAATCAGCCTGTCGTGGGTTTCTCCCGGCTTTCAGAATGGAACAACACCAACGCTCAATAGCAGTTCTACGAGTGCAGCAACCGTCGTTACCAATGGCAGTATGACACTCTCTCTTCTAAATACAGGTCCCCTCGTGCCGGGGGGAGTACTGTATTTACAGGGTCAGGGATTTAGTCCCAATGGCAACGTTGTATTCACTGGTGAAAATAAGCATCCAATGCTCAGACAGGATAGTCAAACCAATTCTTTAATGACCGATGGTCAGGGGAACTTTTCAGTTATACTCAAAGAAGGCTCCTGGAAAACTGGACGGCATCACATCATTGCTCTCGACGTTGTTACCGGTCGTGCCCTCGATTTCCCGGTCACCCTCACCGCGGGCCCGTTTGGTAAAAATGTCACGGCTACCCCACCATCTTCGTCGCCGGGCTTGACCGCGACGGCTACCTCTCCCGGAGGCCCGGGTGCGTTTCCCACGGCAGTTGGTTCTACTCCTGTGCCAAAGCCGACGGTGGGTACGACTCCTCCTGTTCCGACGTCCACTAGACAACCATCGCCAACACCTACTGCTACATCAGGTATTACGCCAATAGCAACGCCCGGCTCTACTCCAACCACTGGAACCACTCCGCCTGCCAGTAGCTCTTCGTTGAATGGAGGTAGCAATTTTCTACTGGCTAGTGCTGCCGCCAGCATTGGAAGAAGTGCGGACTTACCTCATTCAAGTCTGAATCCCCTCGGTTCCTGGTCCTGGTTGCTCATGTCAGGGTATATCCTCGCCATGTTCATGCTAGGTTTCGCAGGTGTGTTACGCAAGAAACACAAAAATTGATGAAATTTCTAAAGAATCGTTATGTTCAACTTGGGACTCCTGGAGTAAAACAGATAGTATGTATTGCACGAAAAAAAAGCCCTTGTATTCAAACACGAGAATAATTGTTCGTTTTGTTCTAGTGGCGCTTTCATTGATTTCTAGTTCTGTCCTTGCCTGGCTCTTAATGGCTAACTCACACCTTGCCGCACAGGCCAGCCTTCCCACTATCCGCGAAACAACTTTGCCATCGCCCACTCCCTGGGGCGTCGGCTCGGATGCAAGTGGCAACGTCTGGGTGGCTGAACCAGGCTGTGATCCCACGCCCACCTGCAATCCTCAATCTTCACCCGGCATTGCGCAATATAATCGTCAGAACTTGTCTCTTGTGCAGAATTTCACGGAACCAGCAGGTTTTTCTGCTCCTCTTTTTCTTGCTGTAGACACAAGTGGTAATATCTGGTTCACAGAGCCATCGATCAATGCCATAGGCGAACTCACTGTGAGTAATGGTATCCCCACATGGAATCAATTTTTTGTCCCGACACCCAATGCGGCACCCTATGATCTCACTTTTGATAGGGTGGGCGACCTCTGGTTCACCGAACTGACGGCAAGTAATATCGGCGAGTTCAACCCAAAAACCGCCCTCTTTGCAGAAACACCTACACCCACCCCTGGCAGCAGCCCTTACGGTATTGTGGGGCCTGATCCCAAAACAGGTTCTATCTGGTTTACCGAGAATAATAGCGCTGTATCGCAAATAGGCAGGTTCACACCGCCTCCCTCAGGCCCCCTAAGTACGAATAATATTGATGAGTATTTAACAAAGTCACGCAATAATTCCACACCTCATCTAATAACGTACGATAACAAGGGCAATGTCTGGTGGACCGAGGGCTTCGACGGCATGATAGGAAGCCTTGTAATAAGCCAGGCCGCAAATGGAACTGCTAATGGCGTCACAGAATACCCGGTTCCTCAACCACAATGTGGTCAAGGAGCTAATTGTGGTACCCATATCTCTGGTATTGCGGTGGATAGCGTGGGGACCGTCTGGTTTGATGACTCGCTTAGCTCACGCATCGGCTCCTATGTACCCGGTACTGCGACATTTACCATGACGGTGATCGGCGGAGGAACTGGTAGTAATGCTCACCCACATGATGGGCTGGCAGTAGATGCAAATAATCACGTATGGTTTACGGAAGAATTCGCCA
>JBGQJX010000083.1:0-12103 GCA_041499255.1 Ktedonobacteraceae bacterium
CCGCCCGTGAAATTGCAAAAACTCCTGCGCGCGCAGCCATTTGTGAAAATTGGGCAGTTCAGGCAGGTAACCAATACGCCTGCGCATTTCAAGGTGGCTGACGGGATATCCCAGCACCTGTACGCTGCCCCCCGAAGGAGCAACCAGCCCGGTCAATATTTTGACGATCGTACTCTTGCCGGCACCATTTGGCCCCAAGAAACCAAAGGCCTCTCCGCAGTGCATGACAAAACTGACATCGTTGACCGCGACAAGACGACCATATGCTTTGCGCAGGTGTTCAACATGCACAGCAGGAACACCACGCTGAATGTCGTGGTGTTCCCAGTTCCTGGATGAAATTGTGCCAATCCCACCAGTCCTACTGTATGCTTGCTCACTCATTGAGATGTTCCCAACTTATTAAGGTAGTGTATTGGCGACAGCCAACAGTTGAGCAGCGTCTCCAATATTGCCGCCTAATGCATAGATCATACCATGAGTTTGCCAGACAAGGGCTCCGCCAATAGGAGTGTTGTCGGCCAGCAGCAACCCTGGCGACCCGTGAACAGTGATGCGTTGGGCAGTGAATTGAGGCGGAACGGGGATCGGTATCGTTCCACTGTTGAGGTCAATCTGTCGCAATTGTGCTACTAATTGAGGTGGCAAATTCGGGAGCGAGAGCATAAAATCACGCAATTCGTTGAGTGAAGCATTTGACGCCGTGTGTATGGTCGGGCTAGGAATCTCAATGACCAGGAATTCTTTCTCACGACTGCCATAGTTCATCTCAACTCCGGAAGCGACACTTACGATATATTTCGCGCCATCTAAATTTGCAGGAATGGTCATGTTACCATGCCCGTTGCGCACCAGGTAATCATGCGTTTTCGCGGCGCTAAAGGTAAAGGTCAACTGACCACCAGTAAGCACAGTGAACGCAGGATACTGGTTCAATCCTCGTGGCAAGTTGCCAGGTTGCACAATATGGAAAGTGACCAATCGTTGTGCCTGTACCAGCGTCAAATTATCCCGTGTACTTAGGCTATTTTCCGATAACTGCCAGGTCCCAAAATCCTGTATTCCAGGGAGTGGATGTGAGGCAAAATCTCGCGGGTCAATGCTTACGGGCTGAAATTGCTGGACGCGAAAGAGCGAGAGAAACTGGTCTGCTAAGGCACTGGCGTTGGGCAAGATCAGCAGAGCAAGCAAGACCGCCGCGGCCATCAACGCTACCCAGTTCCGCCGCAGGTGCCTCCAGACAAGGGTTGTTTTTTTCTGTGGGATCGCACTTAACTCAGGAACACTCTTCTTGGGATGGGCCGCTTCTCTGAGTCGCGCTTCCAACTTTGTGTGTGCCGTAACAAGATCAGGCATCGCACGCGGCTCGGGATCCAGGGCAGAAAGCAATGTATAGACCTCGCTTCCGCTGCTGGTAATAAGGCGATCATCTGCAGCGCAGTCACCACATGTCGTGAGGTGCTGTTCAACTTTTGTGGCCTCGTCTGCTGGCAGTTCATTGTCGCGCCGGGCAATGAAGATACTCAGATCATAACAGTCGTCATTATGCTCTTGATTCTGAAACGCGTTCATGATACCTCCTCAGAAATTCCCGTTCGGCACGGGCCAGTAGCGCCCCCACAGAAGCAGTTGCCACTCCTGTAGCCTGGGCAATTTCCGCATAGCTTAATCCTGTACTACGCAACAAAATATAGGTTTGCTGCCGTTCGGGCATTTCAGTCAGGATCGAGCGTACCAGCTCCACCCGTTCATCGGCAAGTACCTGTTGTTCTGGGTTTTGTTGTGCCTCTATTTCCGATGCGCTACGTCGTACCATTTCGCCTGCTCGTTCCTCACGGGTTGTGCGCCGTTGCCGGCTACGCAAGGCATTTAAGCTGAGATTGGTGGCAACACGACAAAGCCAGGCGCGTTGCTCTGCTTCACTATTGGCCTTGGGCGGCACGCGATAATAACACAGGAAAACTTCCTGTGCAATATCCTCAGCTTCGTCGCTCTGTCCCACACAGCGATATGCAAGTTGGTAGACAAGGCTATAGTAGCGTGTAAAAACGATTTCAAACGACATTTCGCTGGTTGAAGCATTGACTGATCGGTTTCTGATGTCTGAAGACATGCCTTCTTTTCACTCCGTCAATCCTTGTGCATTGCACTGTACATTACTGAATTTTACATTTCCGTATACTAGACACCACATGGATGAATTTTGTGACATGTCTTTTATTATCGACGGCCCGGTTGGCTAAAAGAATAGTGTTCAGGACAGCTATCCCTGAAATCCACTTAACTTTGAAAGGCTATCGTTCGCACCACTGATGGACGAAAAAATTGACGAAATCTGATCATGTGTCAGGCCTGCGTTTTCCCTCGCAATAGATTGATCTGCTGTTGCAAGAGGGTATTGTATTTTTCCAACTGGCTAACTTCTGCCTGTAAAGTTTGCTTCTCTCGCACCATCTTTTCGTAATTCGCACGATGTGTATCTCTCTCTTGAGATACCTGGATCAAACTTTGGCGCGTCGTCTCTTTTTCCAGGTTCGCCTGGTCGAGACTTCTGCGAAAGGCATCTCTCTCCTGGGACGTCTGAGATAGTTCATTGCCGCGTAGTCCATGTTCATGCCGTACTAATTTCAACTCATCCTCAAGCTCACGCATGCGAGCCTGGTCCTGTACTATGCGCGCGGTCAAGCTCATGATCTCACTCTTGCGCGCCTCGCGCTCATTTTGCAGGTCATTCTTGAGTTTCATCACTTCTGGCTCATAGCGCCACCCAAGCAAAACATTAAAGAGATCACTTTGTGGGCTGCCTTCTTGAGAGATGTGGCGGAGGTGTTGCAGCGTCGGAACGTCCCAGTCGCCACTTGCCAGCAGACTTCCCAGCGCGCGGAGTGAGATCGCAAGGTCATCGGGATTTAACAGGCCCATTCTGTTACTCGATAAGCCATATTTGCTCATGGATTGTGCATACTCATAAACCTCTTTATAGGGACCAAGCAGGCCGATCATGCTAACTGCCTCAGCGCGCAGTTGTGGCGGCGCGTGTTGATCATTGAGCATCTTTATAAGGGCAATCTTCGCCTCATCTCCTAAAAATAAAAAGGCGTACGCGAGTTGTTCATGATGTTCTGGGTAGTCGTAGAGCACTTTGACGAGATGCCTGACTACTGAGTCTCCGCCTTGTAAAAAGAGAAGAGCGATGATACGTAGGCTTGCACGCTCTTGATCATGTACCTGTACATAATCGAGCAGTGCTGGGATCATCTCTTGATTGACATCAGAAAGCGACTCTTCGTCATGTATCCGTTGCAGTAGAAGCGCCTGGGCCATAGCTATATCTTCTGGCTGATCACTTGTTAGCAATACAACCAGGGCATCCTTAATTTCCTCGGTTGGCATATTATGGAAGATCGTCATGGCTGCTTCCCGGCGTGCTCGGTTACTGGTATCGCCATGTGCGGCCCAGATAAAGGAGAGCGCCGGCGCCCCTATTTCTTGCAGGATATGTTGTGCTGCCTTAGCCACCGCCGGGTCAGCGTCGATAATTAATTCGCCGACGCTACGCACGGCCAACCCGCCAACCTTAATCAATCCTGTTTCTGCGCCACGTTGCCGCTCCTCTTTGCGCAAGGAAGCCAGCAACCCATCAAGAATGATGCGCTGCCAATCACGTTTGCGGGCCAGCCGAGCTAGAGCCTCTGAGACATCATCCACAAGATGAGCATCCTCCAGGCCGTCTAGTAGCGCAGGTATACTGACCTCGACAAGTTCATTGGTCAATACCTCCAGGAGTGCCTCGTGCGCTCGTAGAGGGAGCGTCAGGCTGAAGAGGCGCACAACTTCCGATAGCGCAGCCGGGTTCTGCTGGACCAATGCGACAATAATGTTCTGCGCATGCTCCTGCACCACGATTTTAGGGTCATTCAATGCGGCAATAAGCGGCACCAACATCGCAGGGCCAAATTGCGGCAAGATAGCAGCAGCGGCATCGCCACGTTCTGGATCTTCTAGAAGGTTGACTAACGGGGGCATGGCTACTTCAGGATATTTGAGCAAAAAGGCAGCAATAACGTTGCGCCACTCCGCTCTGTTCAATGCTTCCAATAATGGTGGTACTACTATTTGCCCCTGCATTGCGCTCAGCGTCTGGTGTACGTAGCTTCTTGTGCGCTCATTTTCGTCGAAGAGATACTGAACTAATACATGCGCAGCGTCCGCTCCCTGCAATTGGAAAACGATCAAGATTTGCCGTGCCTGTGCCTCGCTGCATCGTGGCAACATCTCGATTAAACGTTCTCCCGGGAATGGATCCATTCCCAGCAGGGCACGCTTGATACGTTGCGTAGTCGCGGTATCACGCTGTATATCCAGGGCTGCTACAAGATCATCGAGCGCGACGATTCCTAGAGAGCTGAGAGCCTCTATACCCTCTTCGTAAATTTGTGCCTGTGGATTATCCAGCATACTCAGCAAAGGTAATATCACCGTCCTGGTTGAATATTGGCTGAGTGCATGTATGACAGCTATTGCGAGCAGCGGTTCATTTTGCGATGGCACGACGAGGTTGATTAACGCTGGAATAGCGCGTTCATCTCGGATGTGTTCCAATACTTGTATTAGAAGACGAGTGCGTTCAGGCACTATTGGAGACAGAGCTTGAGACACAGGTACCACAACTTCAAGACCCATCCCTTTGAGCATCTGTGCTGATCGTTCAGCAACTACTTTATCAGCATCGGTTAAGACGAGATTGATCAGGCCAGTGACACTTTCGGAACCGAATGTCTGTAACGCACTGGTCACCTGCTGTAAAACAAGCGGCGATGGATCAGCGACGAGGTGAAGTATAGCTGTCAAAGCATCAGGATCGCGAATATTTCTCATTACCTCAACGATACGCGAGCGTACTATTTCGGTCGGTTCGTTATGCAATTGCTCCAAAAGCGCTGGCGTTGCGATAGGCCCAATTTCTTGCAGCACTTTCAACATATTACCAGCCAATACCTCGTCACCGGAAGAGAGATAGCGAATGACCACGTCAAGCGCTTTTTCCTGTGTACTCACCGGTTGTATCGTTGGCGAGGTTATGCCGGCAGTGGACCGATTCTGAGGGGTTTGAGACTCTTGCTGCTTTACAAGGCGTACAAGCATTTCGCGAGCCTGTTGTTGAATCTCTTGTTCTATTGCATAGTTTGAGGTCAAAACAAGTACGAGGCTCTCCATAACACGTTGATATTGTGGCAAAGTGAGTTGCCGCGCATCTTTTTCATTCAGATAATGTTCGATAATTGCCAGCGCCGCCGAATGGGCCATACGAGTTGAGAGAGCAGGAGTGCGATTTTCCAGTTCCTGAAATACGCGAGGCAGGCTTAACTCCGGGCCAAGTCGAATCAACGCATTAATTGACCGCTCAATGATAAATGTTTCTCTATCGCTTAGGCGAGCAATTAATGATTCTACGGCAGAAAGCTGCTGTGTACCACCAAGAATATTGATGGCAGCTGCCCGCAGGCGTATACTTCTCCCAGGAACAGGGCGGCTTAGATCTCCTGCATGCAGCACGGCGATCTCACCAAAGCGGCTTAATACACGAGATAGTCGCTTTACTTGCGGCTCGTACTGTAAAATGTCAGCTGTATCATACAAATACGTAAAGAGCATTTCGGGAACGATCGCCGTATCTAGCAGTACGAAGAATTCTTCAATGCCATCAGCCATCAATAAGAGCATTAATGAGTAGTATATTTCTAGCACATCCTCTTCTGCGCACTGGGTAAAGACGTACGCCAGTTCCTGCACAGCGGATTGATCGCGTAAGGTGCTCGTGAGCATCATGGTAAGACGTTGAGGAAGCGCGGTTGCTTGCTGTATCTGAGCTTGCGGAGGCGTCCATATAACGCCAGCGCACAGCAGGCCCAATGCTAGCGCCTCTATTGCAAAGATGGATTGACCACTCTGATCATTTTGCACATCACTCCCGTGTGAACTTCCCAGGATAGCGAACTGCTCAGCCAACTGCATCGGTGTATCCACCATACCGGCCCAGAGCGCAACTGGCCCACTCCAATAAGCAGCATTTGACAGAAAATCCCTGATAAGAACAGAGGGTTGTTTCTCTTGCTCCCCTTTCTGGGGAACAATTTTTGTTGCATCGCTAGAAGTTGACATGAAATACTGGGCGACAAAATAGTCCGCGATTAATTCATGACGAAAACTCAGTATGCCCTCAGGGCTAATCTCTATCAACACGGCGCTTTGGGAAAACTGCAGCAGTCGAGTTAGAGCCGTGCGATCATAAGGCTCGTCGGGGCGCTCTATGCCAAATATTCCGTGAGCGGGATGCTCTTCCAACCAGTTCATTAGCTCATCGGCACAGCATACTATATGCTCCCTTACATCCATTTTCCCCTTTGCTACTTGCAGTTGAATACCCACCCTATCATTTGACCAAAGTTCCGCGCAGGCGATCCTGCCCAGTAGCCCTACTACATCACTTTCAGTTGGGGCACTTTTCTTCCATTCAGGTCGCTTTTGTTCGCGTTGGATGAGTTGTGATACATATTCCCGTAGTATGCGCCCACGTGTATCAAGCTTTTTTCCTCGCTCGACGCCTACTTTGTCGATAATTTCCAGGAAGGAGAAAAGCACGAGTGGATTGGTGCAAAGATACCGCAAGCGACCATTTTGAATCACTTGCATAATCTGACCGGCTGTATGCTGCCACTGATCACCTTGAGCTTCGATATACCGTTCGACAAACCCACGTGTCTGTTCAGGACCCAGGGGAGAGATTACCGACCGTTCTAGATGCCCTTCATTGACTAACTGCTCCAACTCCGGTAGCTTCTTGCAATCTGCTTCGCGGCACGTAATAACGAAGCGGTTTCGCGTCACAATCAACAACTCTGCTATTTCTCTGCCAACTGCCGTCCGGAAATGAGAATCAATCTCATCCAATCCATCACAAAGGAATAAAAAGCGACCCTGATCGCTTAGCTTCTTCACATATGGTCGAAGATGGTGCATGCCCTCAAGATCACTATCGATAAGGAAATCAAACAGTGTCACTTGCGGCTCGAGCTCATGGGAGATTATTGCCTGATCCTTCTTATCTGCACTCTCTACTTGGGTGGCGAGTGCTTGCGTCCGGCTTGTCGACTTGAGATAGAGGCTATAGTTTTTGAGCGGGATATACACGGGAATTTTGTTCTGGCCACGTGGCAGAGCTCTGCGCTGTTGTACTGCGGAATAAAGATATTGCTGTAAAGCAATCGTCTTGCCTGTTCCCTTTGCCCCCTCAACCAAAAGAGATGCATTTTGTGGCTGTTTCATCAGTTCAAGCAGGGTTAAGCTCTGCCCCTGGTTCACAATTTGTGGATCAGGCGTATGTTCATAAAACGTTACAGGAGTATTATAAATATACGCCAGGGAATCAAGCTTTCTATCCACCCCGCGATATTCATACTGTGCCTTCCGGATAGCGCGTAGATATGCCAGGACAGCAAGCGGCCTGGCAGCAAGGAACGCTGTAAGAGATAGAACACCCAATTCAAAAACTGGCACAAGGAGTAACCATGGTATATGAAGAGATAGAGCCACCAACGCTGAAAGGCGTCCGGAGCTGTCGCTCCCAAGGATATTCGCAGGATTGAAAAACCAGATAATAGCCAGCTCAATGCATGTGAGTAGAAGGGTTAAAGTGATTCCTACTAACAAGCTAGTGAAAAGCTGAGAAGCAACGAAACTATATGTTCTAACTCCACGTGGATTGGCTACAGAAACGGGTTTTTGTTTAGTCATCATGGCGTTATGGCTGCCTTTCAATGCGTTTGCAGTTCCATAGTAGCAGTAGTATATCCCACACATTTAATACACACAAGTAGTTGAAGCAGTTCAAGCAGAGGTTGGAAGGAAAAGATTGATTTGCAAGATTGTGCTGATTTTGTGACCCAAATCATAGAAATTTTGTGTAATTTGTGCTTTACTCTAATTTGGCTAGGATACTTGTATCCTTTTTTCGCCAGAGTTACAATCGATGGCTCTGAGCTGTTCTTTAATTATGATAAGCTCTATTCATCTTTTTAAAACCTACAGCAGGAAAACGTATTACTCTTGGAAAGAGGCTTTTGAATGAAGCATACTAGCCCCTGGTCCTCTAAACAGCAGGGCGATCAACAAAGCAATGAGCATGAAACAGAAGATGCAAAGTCTCTAATCGCCTCTTTTGATACTGATCAATTAGCGAAATTACAGGATAAAATAGGTATTGAAACGCTGGATACGTCTAAAATGGAGAGCCTCGAAGTGGATTCTCTAGACAAAATCAACACCTACAAGCTCCCCAGTGTTTCACCAACTCCAGATGCGCCGGTAGCTCATTCTATAACAGCCCCAAAAGGGGGGCTTACGCGGAGAAGGACACTATTACTCTCGGTGTTCCTGCTTATCGTAATCATCAACGCAGCAAACGTGGGGACACCTCAATTCATTGGCGCACAAGGTTGGGCTTTTGTTTTAGGTGGTTCCACCAGTGCAGGCGATCCTAACCTTTTAAATGACGTCGTTAATCGATTACGCCATACGCCCACGCCAAGCAATAAAACCCAAGCACCACCCCAGGTAATAACGCCAGCGGAGTATATTAATGCTATTATCGATAATATGACATTGGATGAGAAACTTGGCCAGATGATGATTGTGCAATTTTATGGCCCGGACTATGGACTTGAAATAAGCACAATGATCAGCCAATACAAAGTGGGTGCTGTCCTCATCTTTGCGGCTAATCAAAATATCGCCTCGAAACCACAGCTCAAGGGCCTTCTGCATCAAATGCAGGTAAATAGCACTATTCCGCTGATAACGGCCATTGATCAGGAGGGCGGAACAGTTGATCGCTTGCTGAACCTTGACGGACCGCGACCATCTGCAGCCTCGATTGGTGCCACAAATGATCCCAGGAAGGCCATGGCCGAGGGTATCCAGGACGCGAAAGATCTCTCGTACTATGGTTTCAACTTAAATCTCGCTCCGGTAGTCGATGTTACGAACGTCTACAATGCTCAGTTATACCTGCGCACGTATGGCAATAATTCCACGATTGTCACGAAAATGGCTGGCGCATACCTGCAAGGTTTGCAAGAGAATGGCAAAGTGATGGGAACACTTAAGCACTTTCCAGGACTGGGAGATGTGGCCGCGGATCCACATATCAGTGTTCCTAGCCTCTATCGTACAGAGCGCGCCTTATCAGCCATCGATTGGGCACCATATCGCACACTTATCGCGCAGGGTAACGTGCACGCTATTATGGTCACTCATGAGATTGTCACTAAAATCGATAGTTCAAAACCCTCCTCGCTCTCCTACAAAATTGTAACTGGCATTTTACGCAACCAATTGGGATTTAACGGTGTAATTATGACGGATAGCTTGACGATGGAAGGGATTATCGCCTATGATACGGAAGCGCAAGCCGCGGCATTGGCGGTCGAAGCTGGTTCTGACTTATTGATGGGCGCTTCCACTCCCAGTGGTGTCGCTGATATGATCAACGGTATCAAACAAGCTATCAACTCAGGAGATATCAGCCAGCAACGTATCGATGATTCCGTCCGGCGCATCTTAATGCTGAAGTACCAGATGGGATTGCTGAAAATACCAAGTGTATAAATCGCGGCTATGCTGTGAACGACCGGCACATACATTCGCGGCCTGACATATTATGGTAACTTTATTCTATTTTTAAGAAGGGATGGCGATGCTTCATACAAGCACACCGCAATCATTGCAAAACACAACAGATGCAGCAGCAAAAGAGAGACGAAGAACAATATTGGTAATCGGCCTGCTTATCATAGAGACAGTGCTGGTGATGTTGGCACTAGTTCCCCCACAATTCTGGACACGACTCTTGCCAAATTCTACCAGTGCCGCGTTAGATGGCCCATTTCCTCCGATTATTGCACCATTAATCACTATTTTGCTCTATCTACTTCCAACTATCATCGGTTTTTTATGCTATTCCTGGCAACGAGCGTTACTCTTCGCGACACTCCCCTCCTGGGCTGGTCTGGGTGTATTTTTAGTAGCAGCCACCTTCAAAATTGGGCCATTCTATATTCTCTCGTCAGATCATGTGACTGCAAATCTAAGCTTGCTGGAACTCTTTGCAGCACTTGGCGCTCTAGGCTGGTTAGCGCGGCATCTAATAAAGCCGAAGTAAACTGGATGTATGCAAAAACCGGCGCTACGACCATTCCGTGTGGTCAACAACACAATTGGCGCACTTGATAACCAGAGCCATGGGAAGGAACATGATGAGGTGGAAAATAACAAACAACGAGGCGTTCTCATAAAATCTCCCTCTAAAAGTGAAGAGTCTGTATTATCTGGCAGCAAAACGGCAGTTATTGCAGGGGCGGAAGAAGAGGCTCGTCTCCTACTCAAGCGAACTCCTGGCAGCTACTTGTTGAACCAGCTTTATGGCTTATGGGTCTTTGGCTCCTTATTTCTTCTGACTGTCCTGGTTACTCGCAAACTATCAGTAGCGGAATATGGTGTCTTCGCCGTGTCATTGGCCGCTTTCAATACCATTGCTTACATCGTGGCCTTGGGGTTGGAGGATGCTACTACAACATTTGTACCACGGATCTTCGCCGAGCACGGTCGAGCAGCGGCCGCCATACTGATGCGTCGCTTGCTTGCTCTACGATCAGGTATCCTCATTCTCTCTTTCGTCATCATGTTATTTACCCTCCCAGTGCTAGCATCTCTCATCGCGGCTATTCCTTTAAGTGGTACAGCAGGGATAGCCGCTAGCCTTCGTGATCCCGCCCTATTGAACCATATAACGCCAATCGCGGTGTATGTACTTGGCAACGGTATCAGCAGTTTAATTACGGCGGTCTGCGCATCGTTGATGCGTATGCGCTTCGTTTTTATTGTCGGTGGTGTGACCCAGCTGGTTTTGTTAGTTTTAAGCTTTTTCGTGCTGCAACTAGGCTGGGGTACTGATGGTATACTCTGGATCTTTGCTGCACTTTCTCTTTTGAATGCACTGGCATTTCTATTCTGGCTAGCGCCCTTCCTTTTTGCGCGAAAAGCAGCAGAAACTTACGTTCAACCAATAAAACCGGTGATACAACTGGGCATTTCGGCTTGGTTGACCAATCTTGTGAGCGGTGCATTACTCAAGCAGGTCTCTATTATTCTTCTCGGCTTCTTCCTGGTATCAATAGTCCAAATTGGCTACTTTAACCTGTCGTTTCAATTAGCTCATGCCGCAAGCCTTCTGCTTGTTTCGGGCTTTGGCGGTGTCGGAGGAGCTGCACTTGCCGCCTCATTTGTTGGACGCAACTATGATCGCCTATCCCGCTCGTGGCAAGCTCTCATCAAAATAGAAACATTGTTGGCTGCACCCGTCCTCGTTTTCTGCCTATTTAACGCACAAAATATTGCTCACGCCCTTTATGGCGTGAACTATGACCCTGTAGGACCGCTACTAGCAATCTTCCTCTTTTTCAATGTTCTTGTACGTGTCATTGGTACAACAAACCATCAATATGCACTGTATGTTATAGGCAAGCCCAAACTTGTTGTCCTTGGGCAATGGTTGGGCTTGGTCGCGGTAGTTATCATAGGAGTTCTACTTATTCCGCGCTGGGGGCCTGCTGGCGCGCTAGTAGCTGACGGCCTTGCGCAGGTTCTCATTGGTGCTTTGCTGCTCGTCTTCCTCTGGCCTGTGCTACCGGAAAAATATCCCATAGGTTTCACATTAAGATTCTTATCAGGGCTAACTCTCGCAGCCTTACCCAGCATCCTCTGGCATCCAGCAAGTCGTTTGCTAATCGGCGTATCTGGCGTCATGTTCTTAGTATTGTGCATTGTACTATTCATATTCATTAAACCTCTTAGCGCTGATGACCTGGAGATGATCGGTAGCTTGAATGCTAGTACCAGATTGGTCCCGTATTTACGTTGGTTTGCACGTAGAAAAAATTGAGAGGCAAAATACTTGTCTCTCAGCTTAAAAGTTGGTATCATTACTATCAAGAGTGTTTTGGCGAGTTCAAGGAAGCAGAGCAGCCATGCCAAACAGATATGAACG